>JBGTII010000044.1:0-6646 GCA_041745735.1 Pyrinomonadaceae bacterium
TAAAGCATCCACCGAAATTGGCCTCATCGCAATCGCACACAACCTCCAAAGACTTACCAATACTAAAAACCACTGACTTCAACACTTTCTTTCACAAAAAAAGAAGCTGCCGCGAAAACTAGTTTCAAGACAGCCTCATTTGTGTGGAATATCTTATTAGTTATTTAAATGGTGGGCCGACGTCCGGTGATCAACTGTATGAGCAAAACGATCACCGCGATCACAAGTAGGAGATGGATCAATCCTCCGATGGATGCCCCGCCGACGCCCAAGCCAAAGCCCAACGCCCACATGATGATAAGTATAAGAATAATAGTCCAAAGCATGATAATTTCTCCTTTAGTAATAAAAGCTTAGGCCTTTGCTGTCGCCTTACTTGTTTTTGTTGTTGATTTGGAAGCGGACTTTTTAGCTGCAGATGCCGTCTTAGCCTTGGTTTCCTTTGAGGTGCGGCCCTTGCCATTGCCCGTACCATTAGTCGCCTGAGCTTTGGTCGCACTCGCACTTTTAGCAGCCGGTTTTTTCGCTGCCGGGATTCTCCCGGCGGCAGACTTGGATGGCGATGCATTACCGTTGCCGGCTTTCTTTGTCGATGACGTTTTCGACGCGCCGACGCTTTCAACGGCCGAACCGGCCGCTCCTACTACCGCTCCGCTCGCAGCTCCGGCCAAGACGTCCGAAACCACGTCTTTCGCTTTGTCGTAGATCGTTGCCAGCGTGCCTTTACTTGATTTTTTCTTTGTAGCCATAATTCCCCCGTTGATAATTATTATGTTTCAGCCGCAAAAAGGCTTCTTTCAACCCGCTCTTGCGACCCCCAACAAATCCTTGGGCTAATCGAACTCTATTTGGTTTGGCCCGCAGCGTATGTCCGCTGGTGTACACTCCAAATATCTTTCACACGTTGTCGCTGTCACAGCAAACTCCTCTCCAATGTGAAAGTTCTTTCTCGACTACATTAAACACGGGACAGAGATGCGCGGCTGTCTGCCAGCATACGAACGAGCAAAAAAGAAATATTTGACCAGGCAGGCTGATCACCGTTGACCGGTGGAATGGCGGGTTTTGTCCGGACATTTACCTAAAGAGTGTGCCGTAACGTGGACATATTGGAGGGCGACAAGATCGCAATGTTTCTGACACAGATCTAAATGCTGGGGTGAGTAATCTGCGTCCGATGCGTGTATAGCGGCAGATGCGTCGAATACGCGCAATCCAAAAACAACGTGCTTGTCAGCAGTTGCCTGACACTTGCTCCACTGACAGTGTTTGGTGACTTCGCTTTCCATGTGATGGTTGGGTCGCGAACAACTTAATTAATTCAGTTAACACGAGTAAATTACTGTAAGTGTTGCTTAATATCAAGCCTAGAACGTTATCATTTCACCGCTAATATTTAGTCTAGTTTTGGCGGCCGCCCGCGGCTCTTTTGTTACGTTTTCGAAAATAGGCCATACGTCTGATAGAATTCACTTCTAAGTTTCAATTTAAGATGAGTTTGGTGTCGAAGGGTAAAAGTGGCTGAGGATAACGGCAAATCAGACGTTAGGTCAAGGGACTTTCTGCGTTGGTCGCGACTGATCGGCACCTCTCTCGCGTTATATGCCCTGTTTGGCGGGATCATATCGTTTGTCGGTTGGGCGAGCGATATGCGTCGTCTTACCGATTGGATCAACACTGGCATTTCGATCCAGCCAAATGCCGCAATAGCTGTAGTTACCGCCGCGATCGCAGTTCTGCTGGTGGGATATGGATGGCGCCGGTGCTCGGCCGTGTTGGGAATCTTCGTCTGGATAATTGGTGCGAGCACGATCTTTCAGATCGTTTCTGATATAGATCTTGGCGTTAATACATATTTTACTTTCGGCCACGAGTGGGGACGGGGTGGTGTGCTCGTACCGGGCCGCATGGGTACGCCCGGAGCAGTTTCCTTGACTATTATTGGGCTCGCGATAGTACTTGTATCGCTTTACGGACCAAAAAAAACGGGTGAGCGGTCAAAGCGGCTTAGACTTACGGCTATCGTCTTGTGTTTGGTCACTCTGACCGTCTCTACTCTCTCGATGACGGGCTACTTCTACGGGGCCGAGGTTCTCTACACGCTCCCGCGACTCACGGTTATTGCCGTTCAAACGGCTACGTTCATTTTCGCGGTCTCACTTGCTCTCATCAGTTTTATTCCTGACGCAGGACCGACTCGCATTATGACCGAGAATAGCGCGGCGGGAATTATGACCCGCCACGTTGTACCTATCATTATCCTAATACCGATTTTGATGGGTTTTCTTAGACTGGCCGGTGAGCAAGCGGGGCTTTTTGATCTTGCCTTTGGCACCGCTTCACGCACGGTCCTTGAGATAGTTTTAATGCTGATCTTGCTATGGCTGACCGCTCGCTCGATCAGCCGCGAGGCCCGGAAAACTGCATCTCAAACAGCGGCCCTGCAAGAATCGGAAAGGCGCCGAAAACTAGCACAAGACGCCGGCAACGTCGGCATTTGGGACTGGGATATTCGTGCGGGAAAAACTTACTGGTCGGAGAATATGTGGGGTTTTTACGACGAGGATCCGAGCGATATCGATCCGGATGAAGAGTATTGGAGTGCCCATCTTCATGTCGATGACCGTGAGCGCGTAAAACTCAATATACACACGGTGATCGATACTGGCGAAAGCAAGTTCTTTGACGAATTCCGGATCGTAAGGCCTGATGGTTCGGTCCGTTGGTTAGAGTCGCGGGCCGAGGTGTCTTATGACAAGTCAGGGACAGCGATCAGAATGTATGGTGTTAATATGGACATTACGCACCGACGAGAAATCGAAGAACGTATAAGGATAAGCGAAAATCAACTTCGCCTTGTTACGGACACCGTTCCGGCGTTGATCTCATATATCGACAGCGACCTACATTACCGCTTTGTCAATAGAACGTACGGCGAGTGGTTTGGCTCCGCCACCAGCGAGATCGTCGGCAGGTCGATGAGGGAAATTTTGGGTGACGCCGCAATTGAGGCATTGCTGCCCAAAATCGACCTGGTCATGTCGGGGCAAGAGATCAGCTTTGAGGCCGACCTTAAGTACAAGGCTGCCGGACAGCGTTTTGTTCATGTATCGTATATCCCTGACCTCGACTTTGACGGCAGCGTGAAGGGTTTTTACGCTCTCGTCAGCGATCTTTCCGACCTTAAAAAGGCTCAGGATCAGCTCCAGCAAGCACACGATGAGCTTGAGGTCCGGGTCAAAGAGCGAACTAAGGAATTGGCGGGGACCAACAACGCGTTAGTGCAAGAGATGCAGGAGCGCGAGGTTGCCGAACGACAGCGCATCGATCTGCTTCGGCGGCTGGTGTCGGGCCAGGAGACCGAGCGGCGGCGGATCGCCCGCGATCTGCACGATCATTTAGGCCAACGTCTGACCGCCCTTCGGTTAAAGATCGCTTCGTTAAAAGAGATTCACGACGACCCGACAATGTTATTTACACGCATCGACCGCCTCCAGGAAATTGCCGAACGCATTGATTCCGAGGTCAGTTTTTTGGCGTGGGAATTGAGGCCAAGCACGCTTGATGATCTGGGCTTGCTTGATGCACTGAGAGCATTTGTAAATGAATGGTCTTTGCATTACGAGATAGTGGCCGAGTTCCATTCGTCTGGGCTGCCCAAAGACCGGCTCGATCCGGAAATCGAGACTCATCTTTACCGGATAACTCAAGAGGCCCTGAACAATATCGCTAAACATGCTCAGGCAAAAAATATCAGCGTTTTGCTAGAACGACGATCAGAAAATATAATTCTTATATTAGAGGACGATGGCATTGGCTTTAAGACCCGTGAAAAAAACGGCCGCGAAACCAATAAGGGTACCGGGGGTATGGGATTGGTAGGGATGCGTGAAAGAGTTAGCCTGATCGGCGGTAGTATCGAGATCGAATCTGCTCCCGGTAAGGGAACCACGATCTATGTGCGGCTGCCGATCTCAACCGAGATTCAATAAATATGAGTGACAAGCTACGCATTCTTATTGCAGAGGATCATCAGACCGTTCGCGAGGGCGTCAAGCTGCTAGTTAATGCGCAGTCCGACATGGAGGTCGTAGGCGAGGCGGGTGATGGCGAACTGGCGATCGAGGAGGCATTGAGGCTTTTACCGGACATAATCTTGATGGATATTTCGATGCCCAATCTCAACGGCCTGAAAGCGACCACGAGACTGCGTCGGCAGTTGCCGGATATAAAGATCATCACCCTTACACGACACACCGACGACGGTTACCTGCAGCAGTTGATCGCGGCGGGTGCAAATGGCTACGTTCTGAAACAGAGTGCTCCGGCCGAACTAATAAATGCGATCCGCACTGTTGCCGCGGGCGACGCTTACCTCGATGCGAGCCTTACCCGCAAAGTGATGGGGGGATACGTAAATCGCGCGTCCTCGCTCCGAGGGGAAAGTAAAGGCGAACTTACAGAGCGCGAAAACGAGGTTCTGCGTTTGATCTCATTTGGTTACAGCAATAAGGAGATCGGCGGCCAGTTGGATCTTAGCGTCAAGACGATCGAGGCTCACAAATCCAACGCCATGCGAAAGCTAGGCATTTCCAGCCGTATCGACATCGTCAAATATGCCATTCTCCAAAACTGGCTGCAAGACAATTAAAAATTAACAATTAAAAAAGATGAAACCTATAGGCCGCATTCTATGAAGAATAATATTGTGCTCGATAAAAGTTTTACCTTCGCTATCAGGACGGTTAATGCCTATAAATTCTTGGTCGATGAGAAGAAAGAATTTGTTCTGGCCAAACAGTTACTCCGAAGTGGAACATCAATAGGGGCAAATATCGAAGAGGCCGTGGGCGGACAATCGACGCCGGATTTTATCTCGAAGATGAGCATTGCTTATAAAGAGGCTAGGGAGACAAAATATTGGATACGCCTTCTGGAAGCAACGGGTTATTTTGACCCTGTTCAAGCAACCAGCTTGCTTAATGATATTGAAGAACTACTCAAGATTTTAGGTAAAATTCTGATCACAACCAAGACTCGTTAGATCTGCATTCGTAATTCTTAATTCTTAATTGCCAATTCCGCCCCTACCTACTAGGGTTTTTCCCTAGTAATTTTCCCCATTTTCCCGATTTCCCTCAAATTCGTTCTCACGCATACTCAATACATCGAACAGGCAAAAGGCGGAATGTTCGCTTGTGATGGGGCGAAAATCTTACTAAGGGGTTGCCTGTTCGATAGCTCAAGGGGGAACGAGCAAGGAACCGTAACAGGTTCCTTGCTCAAAAATCTTACCGATCTTTAAACCAGTACCCTTGGCCGCCATTTGGATGGATCAATTTACGAGCGGGGGAAAAGTAACATGGATTTCAGAGATACACAATACAGTTTTAATAACGATCACAACGACGACCACATCTATACTTCGTCCGGCGAGCCGGTTGTTTCCGGTAACGCTTTATTAAATACACTGTCGATGGATATGAGGTGTGCTTTGGCACCATCTCTCAAACCTGTTGTTTTAAGAAAAGAGCAATTCCTCTATCAGGAAGAAGATCGACTCGATTTTCTGTATTTTCCTATCACAGCCGTTGTGTCCGAATTCAAGACGCTCGAAGACGGCCGGATGGTAGAGATCTCAGTCACGGGAAAGGAAGGAGCAGTCGGCTTGTCGTCGATCTTTTCAGACTCGCACGTGGCATCAAATTGCATACAGGTATCGCAGGCGGGTACGGCAAATCGTGTGGACGCGGAATCGTTTGAAAAATTGATGCGTTCCAACGAAAAGATCCGCACGGACCTCAGCCATTTTGTCGATACCTACATCCGTCAGATCTCGCAGAAAGCGATCTGCAATATGTATCATTCCGTTAAAGAACGGCTGTGCACGTGGCTGCTGATGATCCAGGATCGCTGCGGCAAGCGACTTTTGAGCCTTACGCACGAGCAAATAGCTCGCACGCTTGGCGTTTATCGCCCGAGCATCACGTGCATTGCCCAGGAGCTCCGTGAAAGCAAGCTCATCGATTATTCACGAGGCGGCATCCTGATCCAGAATCGCAGGCTCATCGAGCAATCGGCTTGTACGTGCTATTCGGAGCTTTGCTACTAATTCGAAGTTATTTGACAGTTGGTGTTAGTTACCAACATAAGAGTTTTAAGCCAGGGCATCCACTGCCCGACACGCTTGGCGGGGGGAACCGACACACCTTGAACATCCACACTAATTATGTTCGCACGGATTCCCCGCCAAAACCTTTTTAGAGAGGTATTTTTATGTCAAAAGATGTAATACATGTTCACGGAGAAGACGTCGTCGTACGTGAAGATACCGCCAAGGCCTTTCGCGGAGTAAACTGGGCGATCATGTCGATCGCGGGTTTCGTAATCATCACGGCAGTTTTATTTGCGGCTTTTTTCTGGAACGCCGCCGGAGACGGACAGATCGAAAGCCCCGCACAGATCGAAAACACCAATGCTCGATGAGCTTATTGCACAACTTTTCAAAAGAGGCTGTCTTGAAACTAGTTTTCGCGGCAGCTTCTTTTTTTGTGAAAGAAAGTGTTGAAGTCAGTGGTTTTTAGTATTGGTAAGTCTTTGGAGGTTGTGTGCGATTGCGATGAGGCCAATTTCGGTGGATGCTTTA
>JBGTII010000045.1:0-20685 GCA_041745735.1 Pyrinomonadaceae bacterium
ATTTTAGGTACCATGACTTCAAACCAATATCATCAAATAGCTCAGTGAACTCTGTGTTCTCTGTGGCTACGGTTTTCGTAACCACTTATTGAACGCCTCACGTCCAAAAATCTTGCACAAACATCGCGACCATCAATACGGCAAACATTGTTTCGAGGTTTAACCCGAGGCTTGCGGCCGTATCGGACAGATGTTTTTTCACCTCGTTATCGCTCCAGCCGTGCTGCTCACGCAGGTTTTTCTCGACGCCTTTGCGGATCTCTGACTGCACCCGCGTTAGTTTTCGGCTGGCGGTCGCCTCGTGATAACCAAAGGTCGCGGCGATGTCCTTTAGTTTCAGGTCGTCAAAATAGTATAGCTTTAATATCAGCCGGTCCTCAGCCTCAAGTTCACCGATCGCCGCCTGCAGAGCGTCAGACACATCAGATTCGGCCTCACCAACCGCAAAAAGTTCCTCGGGAGACTCAGTGTGCGAGGCAAAATGATTGTGGTCATTATTGGCCGCTTCGTTCGCCAGATTTTCAAATTCGCGGTCTTGTTCGATCTGGACAAACTTTGACTGCTTTCGAAATTGATCGACCGCTAATTGCGAAACGACCGCCCGCAGCCAACCGGCCAAACTGCCCCGGCCCGAATAGTATGCCAGTTTGCTCTTTTTATTACCGTCTGCATCCGTACGCAGGCCGTAAAGCTCGGCCCAGATCGAGCTTGCGAGATCCTCGGCGTCCTCGTTATTTGACGAGATCTTGCGGGCGGCGGATTTTACGGTCGAGTCAAAATTTGCGACCAGGTCTTCCCAAGCCCGCTCGTCGCCTTTTTCACAGGCGATGATCAAACACAGGTCATCAGCCCTGATATCGTCGATAAACTCTTTGATGTCATTATTTGAAGCTTTTGGATCGTCGCCGAAAAGATACTTGTTGAGCGCCGCGTGGATACGCGCCGAAACGTCGGAGCCCGAAAGCCCGCGTGCATTTTCGGCACGAGAGACAAGATGCTCTATCGCTTCGTCAACCGTATTTTTTTGCTTTTCAGCGATCGGACTCATTCAAAAGTTGACCAAATTTTAGCACTCTTTTGATGAATATTTTAGTGTCTGGAGTTGTTCCGGCCTATTTAAGGTGTTTGCGCAAAAACGAGATGATCTTGTATCCGTCAATATAGTTCCAGGGCTTTTCGCCGAGCGTGTAATGGCCGCATGGCAAGGCGGTCTCGCTATGTTGGACGCCGAGCCGTCGGAGCTCTTTGAAAACTTCGCGTGTCAGGTCGACCGGAAAGCTCAGATCGTATTTGGTGTAGATATAACGGGTCGGTCGGGGCGGTAGGGCGGCGAGCTTATCCATATAAGCCATCGGCGACATCGGCAGCCAGTATCGGCGAAGTTCGTCGAGATCGAGATTGTCGCCAAAGCCTTCGCGGACGTGATAGGTCGACAGGCCGTGCCACACCACATCGGCCATATAGCCCGAAACGTGATTAAAAACCGCAACATCGACATCGGGATCATGAACGTAGGAAAGAAAAGCGACGCACGAACCGATACTCGTCCCGACTAGGCCGATCTTTTCGTAACCCTGCTGTTTAAGCCAACTAATTGCCGCACGCGTATCGAGCACCGCCTGACGAACGGATTGCAGCGAACGACCGATATTTGGCGTAACGAGATGGTCCGCCCGCTCAAGCTCCGGCGGCATACGGTCTTCGTGATACGGCAGCGTCACCCGCAGCGCGGACATGCCGACCTTGTTCAAAAATCTGGCTAGGTCAAAATAAGTGCCGGCTTTGGCGTTCCAATGCGGCAAAATAACGACCGCAGCTTTCTTGTCACCATGCGGGAAATACGTCGCAACCGCAGTATTATTTTCAACTGAGATTGTCTCAACCGCGCTTTGCCATGACAAAACAGGAACCTCGATCTGTGCAACCGGTGATTTTAACTCCTCAGCACTCAACGACCCTGCCGACGGATAGAGCCGCCGCTCAAGCTTAAAATCCGTGATGACCGGAGCCGCAAAATACTCCTCGCTATTTGCCAGCACGTGATCGGACAGGTCCGCCAGCACCTTGCGCGGATCGTCGCCGTTGACGTGGTCGACGACAAACTCCAGTCCCCAGCCAAATTGCTGCGGCGAGCGATTGTCATTCAACAACGCCAGGTGCCTCTCACGGTTGTGCATGTAGCGTTTCAGCATAACTTAAGAAAATTTAACCACAGATGGACACAGATAAACACAGATCAAAATTTTTTCTTATCTGTGTCTATCAGTGTTTATCTGTGGTGGATATCCCTCTTCACGCGGCGGCGGATTTCGCTTTATTGATAATTTTCTCGTAAAAAGCAATGTACTGCGGGATGATCTTTTCGGTCGAGTAACGCGACACGGCCAGCTCGCGGCCTTTTTCGCCAAATGCTCGCCGAATGTTTTCGTCGCCAAGCAGTTTCAGCGTATCGACGCTCATCTTATCGACATCGCCAACATCGCTCAAAAATCCGCTCTCGCCGTCGTTGACCACCTCAGGGATACCGCCGATACGCGTCGCGATCACCGGCACTTCGCACGCTTGCGCCTCAAGCGCCGCTAAGCCAAACGATTCGAGTTCTGACGGCAGCAGGAAAATATCGGCCACGCCGAGATAATCCGCAATATTGGCTTGTTTGCCAACGTAAACGACGTTGCCGTTCATACCAAGCTGCTCGCCGCGGTAACGAACGGCGGATAATTCCGGGCCGTCGCCGACCATGACGAGACGTGCATTGACGCCCTCGGCACGGACCTTTGCAAGTATCTCGATGCAGTCCAGAGGACGCTTAACAGGACGAAAATTCGACACGTGAACGAGCAAACGTTCGCCGTTTGGTGCCAACTCTAGGCGTAACGGAGCATCCGGCGTACGCAGGTAATGCTTGCCGCAGATGAAATTTGGGATGACCTCGACATCGTCAAAATCAAATGTTTCGATCGTTGCCTGCTTCAAAAACTTTGACACCGCCGTCACGCCGTCCGATTGCTGCAAACCGTACCGCGTGATCGGCAGATAGCTACGATCGGCTCCGACAAGCGTGATGTCGGTACCGTGAAGCGTCGTGATGACCGGCACATACCGCTTTTGCTTGATCGATTCGCGAGCCAAAATGGCCGAGATCGAGTGCGGTATCGCGTAATGGACATGGAGCAGATCGAGTTTTTCGGCACGGGCGACGGTTGCCATCTTGGTCGCTAGAGCGAGATCGTAAGGCTGATGTTCAAACAGCGCGTATGACATCATTTCCACTTCGTGAAAGTGGATCCGCTCATTCAACTCAGTCAGCCGCGTCGGCAAAACCGACGAGATAAAATGCACGTTATGCCCGCGTTCGGCCAGATCGCGGCCCAATTCGCTGCCGACGATCCCGCTGCCGCCGTAGGTCGGATAGACTGTTATCCCAATGTTCATCGCATTCTACTGTAACATAAATCGTTACAAATTAACCCTTCTTGCGAACGTAGTAAATGATCCCCTTATTGTCATCGGTGAATAAAAACGAGTTAGCGTCGAGTTTCATGATGTCGCACGGACGGCCGTTGACGGTGCCTTTATTTAGAAAGCCGGTAATAAAATCCTGAACTTTTTCGCCCTTGCGAAAGCTGACGATCTTGTATCCGTGGCCGACCGTCTTGTTCGTCGAGCCGTGCAGAGCCATCAGAAACGCAGGGTTTGCGCCAAAGAGCCCGTCGGCCTCGTCAAAGAAATCAAACCCGAGTGCTGAACCGTGGGCTGGAAAGTAGGCGTATGGTGCTGCAACATTTTTGCAGCCCTCACGACGTGGAAACTGCGTGTCGGCGATTACCCTGCCCGACGCCGAGTAGCAATACGGCCAGCCGTAATCGGTGCCGTCTTTGAGTGCGTAAAATGTCTCATCCGGTTTTTGCAGGCCAAGATGGTCAGAGCCCTGCCCAGACGCCCACAGAAAATTGCCGATCCATTTCACCCCGACCGCATTGCGTAAACCTCGTGCAAACTCACGCTGCTCGCTGCCGTCCGGATTCATTACGATGATGCTTGCGCGAACGCGTTCTTTTTCAACGCACGCGTTACAACTCGACCCGACCGAAACATACAGTTGGCGGTCCGGCGAAAATGCGATCGTCCGCGTCAGGTGCCAGCCGCCGTATTTGTAGCTCAGGCCATAATCGGGAAATGTCGCGAGTACCTCCGGCTTGGTGTCGGTCGGCTTGGTCTCGCCGAGTGTAAACTTCCGCCGCGTCAGCTTGTGCGTCTCAGCAAGGTAAAACCAGTTCTGACCATTCTCGTCCTTGTAAAACTGGCAGCTATTCGGATTCTTCAGGTCAGTCATATACGGGATGACCTGGGCAAATTTACCTTTCTTAGCGTCCCAGCCGTCGAGGATATATACAGCGCCCCTTTTATTGTCCGTCAGGTTATACATGTCCGTGACGAAGATACGTCCGTCCGGTGCCTTCGCAAAAAACCGCACTCGTTTTAACCCCTCAGCCGCCGGGATGATCTCGTAGCCGGGCGGCAGATTGAGGCTAAATGTTTTTCCGGTCTTGAGCGTGATCTTGTTAGGGACAAGTTGGGACTGTGAAAAAATAGTCAGCGAAGCCAAAAGGATCAGTAGAGGTGTTAGTAATTTCATTTAATTCGTGTTATTCGTGTTATTCGTGGCAAAAAAACAAATATGAAAACCGATAAATTTCTGGTACAACCCGGCTCAAAAGTTAATCTCAAAGATCACCCTACCGACTACACGGGCGACTATACGGACAAGAAAGAAGCGGTTAAGGACCTTGAGAAAAATATACTACGCATCGCCGAGCTTCAGAACATACTCTATGCAGAAAATGTTCACTCACTTCTGATAATTTTTCAAGCGATGGACGCCGCTGGCAAGGACAGCGCGATAAAACATGTGATGAGCGGCATTAATCCAGCTGGTTGTCATGTGACGTCGTTCAAACAACCGTCCGCCGAGGAACTCGAGCACGACTTTCTCTGGCGCTGCCAAAAAGCCCTGCCCGAACGCGGCCGCATCGGCATTTTCAATCGTTCGCATTATGAAGAGGTTCTCGTCGTTCGCGTCCATCCCGGAATATTGCAGGGCCAGCAACTACCCGAAAAGGTAAAAAGAGACAAAAACGTATGGAAAAATCGCTTTGAGCAGATCCGCAACTGGGAAGACATGCTCGCGACCAATGGCACGCACGTCATCAAATTTTTCTTGAATGTTTCGAAAGATGAGCAGAAAAAGCGCTTTCTCGAACGCATCAACCTGCCCGACAAGAACTGGAAATTCTCTGCCAGCGACGCCAAAGAACGGGGGTTTTGGGCCGACTATATGAACGCCTATACCGAGGCGATGCAGGCGACATCTACCGAAAATTCGCCGTGGTATGTCATCCCGGCGGATAAAAAATGGTTCACGCGGCTGGCAGTGGCCGAGATCATCGTCCAACGGCTCGAATCGCTCGATCTTAAATACCCCGCCGTTACCGATGCCCACAAAGCGGAGCTGGCAGAATCAAAAGCCATGCTTGAGGCGGAAAATGTGTAGTTATTCGTCGGTTTTCTTAGGAACGTCGGGCACTAGCCGCATGATCCTATCGTCATCCGCCGCTGCGCGGCCTCGGCCGTCGCGGTTTGATGTGGAGAAATAGATGTATCCGTCCGGCCCTTGGCCGACCTCGCGGATGCGTCCGACGGTTCCAGAAAGCAGATCTTCCTGGCTTACGACCTTGCGTCCATAGAGCACGACGCGGATGATCTTGGCTCCACGTAAACACCCAAAAAAGAAATTTCCGCCAAATCCCGGAAATTGCGTGGCGTTATAAAACATCGCACTCGCGGGTGCGCACGCCGGGCTGTATTCGAGCAGCGGCGATTCCATACCTTCTTTTTTATCCGTGTGGTGGATCTCGGGCCAGCCGTAATTTTTTCCCTTTTCGAGAATATTGACCTCATCGCCGCCCGAACCTTTGCCCTCAAACGAACTTGGCCCGTGCTCGGTCTGAAAAGCCAGTCCCGAACCCGGCTGCCACGCCAGGCCTTGCGGATTGCGATTGCCTAGAGTCCATATTTCAGGCCGTGCTCCCGGCGTTTTGACGAACGGATTGTCCTGCGGCACGGTGCCGTCGTCGTTTAATCTCAGAGTCTTGCCGGCGAGTGAGTCGAGCTTTTGTGCCAGCGTCCAGTCGGTCGAGTCTCCGGTCACAATGTACAGTTTTCCGTCCGGGCCAAAGCGGGACCGCATCCCGGCGTGGTTTGGAGCACCGGGTATGTCCTCGATGATAGCCTTTGCCTCGGTAAATTTGCCACCCGCGTATTTATACCGCATTACCTTAACCCGCTTGCCGTCTTTGTTGTAAGAATACCCAAGATAGATAAAGCCGTTCTTTGCAAAATCCGGGTGCAGTGAGATATCCATGAGCCCGCTCTCACTCGAAGGCTCGACATCCGGCACCGTGTAAACAGGCTCGACCCGCAGTTTGCCGCTTTCGATGATCCGCACACGGCCCGGCCGCTCAGTTACGAGCATGTCTTTATTCGGCAGCCAAGCAAATCCCCACGGCACTTCGAGACCTGTCGCAACCGTTTCAACCCGAAACCTAACATCACCGCTTGCCGTCGAAAGAACACTATTTTCAGGCACACCAGAGGGCGAACACGACGAGCAAAACATCGTCAATAAAAAAGCAAAAATTAACATCGTTTTACCTCGCATACAATAATCGTAATAGTCCGTTTATAACATATTACCGGCACCTACTTTTGTTTCTTTGCAGACATCCCCGCCGAGGCGTAATATGAAGCTGCAAACAAGAGTTTTCAGGGGAGCGACAGCTGAGAGTTGCCATACACCGGCAAGACCCTAAAAACCTGATGCGGATAATACCGACGAAGGGAGAAAAACGATGAAAGAGCAGTCAGCAGTCAATAGTCAGCAGTTAGAAGAAAAAACCAGCGATCAGGTTAAATTGCCTGCGGCGCAGAAGATTTACGTTGAGACGAACGGCAATACCGTCAATCAAAACAAACATCGTTTACGCGTCCCGTTCCGCGAGATCGCTTTATCGCCGTCGAAAGATTTTGACGGAAATTTAGAAGTGAATGAGCCGGTTCGCGTCTATGACACGAGCGGTGTGTGGACCGATCCCGCGGCGAAATGTGACGTTCGCGATGGCCTACCGGCGCTGCGTCGCGACTGGATCGTTGCGCGAGGTGACGTCGAGGAATATGAGGGCCGAGAGATATTGCCGCAGGATAACGGCTATCTGACCAAAGGTGCCGAAGAGATCGCAAAGGCTAATGAACGCGGGACGTTAGAAGAGTTTCCGGGGTTGCGGCGTGCTCCGCTTAGAGCGAAGTCAGGACATTGTGTAACGCAGATGCACTACGCCCGCAAAGGCATCATCACTCCGGAAATGGAGTACGTCGCGATCCGTGAAAATCTCGGGCGACAGGCCGCATTTGACCATCTGACGACGTCAGAACGCAGCGACCGCTCGTCGCTCAATCATCAGCACAAGGGCGAGTCTTTCGGTGCGGCAATACCTGAGTTTGTGACGCCCGAGTTTGTCCGTGACGAGGTGGCACGCGGACGGGCGATCATCCCGAACAACATAAATCATCCCGAATCCGAGCCGATGGCTATCGGGCGTAATTTCCTGGTGAAGATCAACGCAAATATTGGCAATTCCGCGATAGCTTCGAGCATCGAGGAAGAGGTTGAAAAAATGCGTTGGTCAACACTGTGGGGAGCCGACACGGTGATGGATCTATCGACGGGCAAGAACATTCACGCAACGCGCGAGTGGATACTCCGTAATTCGCCAGTGCCGATCGGGACAGTGCCGATCTATCAGGCTCTGGAAAAAGTAAACGGAAAAGCCGAAGACCTGACGTGGGAAATTTACCGAGACACCCTGATCGAACAGGCCGAGCAGGGAGTCGATTACTTTACGATCCACGCGGGTGTTCGTCTGCCATATATCCCAATGACGGCAAAACGCACGACTGGCATCGTCAGCCGCGGCGGTTCGATCATGGCGAAATGGTGTCTCGCACATCACGAGGAGAGTTTTTTATACACAAGATTTAGAGAGATCTGCGAGATCATGCGGACGTACGACGTGGCGTTTTCGCTTGGCGATGGATTGCGGCCGGGCTCGATCGCGGATGCGAATGACGAGGCGCAATTCGCGGAGCTCGATACGCTTGGCGAGCTGACCAAGATAGCCTGGGAAATGGATTGCCAGACGATGATCGAAGGGCCGGGACACGTACCGATGCATCTCATCAAAGAGAACATGGACAAGCAGCTTGAGATCTGCGGGGAAGCCCCGTTTTACACACTCGGGCCGCTGACGACCGACATCGCTCCGGGGTATGATCACATCACTTCGGGTATCGGAGCGGCAATGATCGGCTGGTTTGGTACCGCGATGCTTTGCTACGTCACGCCAAAAGAACATCTCGGGTTGCCCAACAAACAGGACGTTAAAGAAGGTGTCATCACCTACAAGCTCGCCGCCCACGCGGCAGATCTGGCGAAAGGGCATCCCGGCGCGCAGTACCGCGATAATGCTCTTTCGAAAGCACGTTTCGAGTTCCGCTGGGAAGACCAATTCAACCTCGGCCTCGACCCCGAAAAGGCGAAGGAGTTTCACGACGAGACCTTGCCGGCCGAGGGTGCAAAGCTCGCTCATTTTTGCTCGATGTGCGGCCCGCATTTCTGCTCAATGAAGATCACCCAGGACGTTCGCGATTACGCCAATGCTCAGAACATCGAAGCCGAAAAGGCCCTCGCGGTCGGCATGTCGGCAAAAGCGAGAGAATTTGTCGCTACCGGCAGCGAGATCTATCATGGAAATCTGCCTGATGGGGCAAAAGAGCACCACTAAATTTGCCCCCGCCGTATTTCAGTTTGGTTAACGATAGTGTTACGGAGTTTGAACTATGACTAAGCTCTTGATCATGATTTTTCTACTATTATCGTCTTCGACGGCATTCGGTCAGAACGATATCTCAGCGACCGCCAAAGCATTTCTAGAGGCGTTTTTTAAGAAGGATTTTGCAACCGCCCATGAGTGCTTTAGCGATGCGGCGAAAGCGCAGGTTCCGGTCGAGGCAATGCCGCAGGTATTGGCCCAGTTTACTGCGGGCTACGGCGAGTTTAAGAGCGTCAAAGATATCAAAAAGGCTCCGGACGGACTCAGAGTTTTGGCCGTGGTTGAATTTGAGAATCGATCAGAAAACATCGGTTTTGCGTTCGACGAGAAAGGAAAGATCAACGGTTTTCGGCCCGCTCCGCCCGAAAATACTCCAAAATATCAAACTCCACGTTACGCCAAACCCGAAACCTTCGTAGAAAAGGATGTAACGATCGGATCAGGTGAATGGGCTCTGCCCGGTACGCTAACGCTTCCAAAGGGCCCGAGTAAAAGCCCGGCTGTCGTCCTGATTCACGGCTCTGGGCCGCAGGATCGTGACGAAACGGGGAGTAATCCGGCCAACAAAACGTTTAAGGACATCGCGTGGGGATTGGCGACGAAAGGTATTGCCGTGCTGCGTTTTGACAAGAGAACGCTTGTTCATGGCCAAAAGATCGTTACGATAAAAAGCTTCACTGTTAAAGAGGAAAGTGTCGATGACGCAGTTTTGGCTGTCGAGTTTCTCAGGCGAACGCCTGAGATCGACGGCAAGAGTATCTTCGTCGCGGGGCACAGTCTAGGCGGAATGTTGATTCCACGTATCGGTCAGCGGGACAAAGACCTGGCTGGACTCGTCAGCCTCGCCGGACTGACGCGAAAACTGGAGGATACGTATCTCGAACAGATCATCTATCTTAGTTCCTTGGACGGCAGCATTTCCGGTGCAGAACAAAAAGAGATCGATCTGATCAAGCAGCAAGTAGCATCGGTCAAAAACCTAAAATCGACCGACCCGCCTGAAACCCCAACACTGCTTAGTTTGCCCGTCGCCTATTGGGTCGATCTCAACAATTACGATCCGGTCAACGAAGTCAAAAAGATCAAGCATCCGATATTTATCTTACAGGGCGAGAGCGACTACAACGTAACGATGGTTGATTTTGCCGCGTGGAAAAAGGCACTGGGTAGTAGAAAAAATGCTGCATTCAGATCGTATCCGAATCTGAACCACTCCTTTATGCGCACTCCCGTTTCCAAATCTACGCCTCAAGAGGAAGAAAAAGAGGGGCACGTTGAAGAAGTTGTTATCTCTGATCTTGCGGAGTGGATCTTGAAAACGGCAAGGAAATAAAACGTTAAGTCGCCCTCAGAACCTAATTTGGTTCATCGGAGTGATGACTATGAACAAAACCAAAGTATTTTGTTTGATAGCCGCAGCGGTTTTACTTGTTCCAGGTCAGAACGTGGCTCAGAACAACGACTCATTGCGGGATCAGATCGAGCAGATAGTTTCGATCAAAAATGCCGTGGTCGGAGTGGCGATCGCGGGCGGTGATGGCAAGGATGAGATCTCGATCAACGGCGATCGTCGCTTTCCGATGCAGAGCGTTTTCAAGTTTCACATCGGGTTGAAGATGCTCTCGGAGATAGATAAAGGCAAGTTTTCCCTAGATCAAAAAATTGAGATCAAGAAAAGCGAACTGCTGCCAGGTCTTTACAGCCCGATCAGAGAAAAATATCCAGAAGGCACGACGCTTACGATCGCCGAGATCCTGGAATACACGGTTTCGATGAGCGACAACGTCGGATGCGACGTTTTGCTAAAGTTACTCGGAGGCCCGTCAGTAGTTGAGAGTTACTTTGCGGCAAACAAGATCAAGGATGTTTCTATCAAGATCAACGAAGAAGTGATGCAGGGCAATTGGGATCGGCAGTTCGAGAATTGGACGACCCCAAAGGCCGCAAACAAAACTCTAAAGGCCTTTTATGGGAACAAGAAGAACCTGCTTTCGAAAAAGGGCCACGATTTTATCTGGAAAGTAATGCGGGAAACTTCGACTGGTAAAGATCGTCTGAAAGGAAACTTACCCGAAGGAACTGTTGTTGCTCATAAAACCGGTTGGTCCGGAACACATAAAACGACCGGCATAACCGCAGCTGTCAACGATATTGGGATCGTGTTTTTACCAAACGGAAAGCATTTTTTCATCAGCGTTTTTGTTACCGATTCAAAAGAAGATGGGGACACAAATGAAAAAATAATTGCTGATATTGCTAAGGCGGCTTGGGATCATTTTTTGGCAAATACAAAATAGAATCGTGTAGTAAACGGCCCGCAAGCGTGGGCGACCTCTAATTGAAATATGGGCAGTCTCTTTCGATTTGATCTAGAGCGCTACCCCCGAAAAAGAGAGAAAAAATACTGAGATTTGCCGATGGCGGTAATCGCAAGTCAATATTTACGTGGTAATCTATAATTTTGTTGAGTTATGAACGGAATCCAGATGGTTGACCTCAAAGGTCAATATAACAAGATCAAATCGGAGATCGACAAGGCCGTTATTGAATGTATCGAATCAACCGCATTCATCAATGGGCCGCAGGTGCATAATTTTCAGGAAGCGCTTGAAAACTATTTGGACGTAAAACACGTCATTCCATGCGCCAACGGGACCGACGCCCTGCAAATCGCATTGATGGCGTTAGGTCTTGACGAAGGCGATGAGGTGATCGTTCCGGCGTTTACCTATGTAGCCACCGCCGAAGTGATCTCTCTATTAAAGCTCAAGCCGGTGATGGTCGAGGTTGACGCTCACACGTTTAATGTAACGGCCGAGATCATCGAAGCTGCCATTACCCCTCGTACGAAAGCGATCGTTCCGGTCCACCTTTTTGGGCAAAGCTGTGATATGGAACCGATAATGGCTGTCGCAGAAAGGCACGGAATTTACGTGATCGAGGACAATGCACAGGCGATTGGTTCGGATTACAGTTTTGCTGACGGCACCACGCGGAAAGCCGGAACGATCGGCCATATTGGCACCACCTCGTTTTTCCCGTCAAAGAATCTCGGTTGTTACGGAGACGGTGGTGCGATATTTACAAATGATGACGTCCTGGCCGCAAAGATGCGCATGATCGCCAATCATGGTCAGGTGAAAAAATACTATCACTCGGTCATCGGCGTTAATTCGCGGCTCGACTCACTGCAAGCCGCTATATTGGGCATCAAATTGCCGCATCTCGACGATTATTGTGCCGCCAGGCAGAGCGTCGCAGCTAAATATGATGAGGCATTCGCTGAGATCGAAGAGCTGCAACCGCCGGTTCGTGAACAAAATTCGACACACGTTTTTCACCAATACACGCTCCGAGTGGGCGGTGGATGCCGCGAGGCGTTGCAAGAGCATCTGAACAAAAAAAATGTGCCGTCGATGATCTATTATCCGGTGCCGCTTTACAAACAGGAAGCGTTTTCAGATTGTGCGCCCAAAGATCTTCTGCTGCCGATAACAGAACAGCTCTGTGATGAGGTAATGTCGCTACCGATCCACACCGAAATGGCGGCGGAAACGCAGGAGTATATTATCCAGAGCGTGAAAGAGTTTTTTGTTGGGAGATCACAGACAGCGTAATGACCGATAAGAACTACTTTGCACATGAGACGGCGGTCATCGACGAAGGCTCAGAGATCGGAGACGGTGTGAAGATCTGGCACTTTAGCCACATTATGGCCAACTGCAAGATCGGGGCCGGCTCGAATATTGGCCAAAATGTTGTCGTGTCGCCCGAGGTGGTTTTGGGCAAAAATGTCAAAGTCCAGAATAATGTGTCGATCTATACAGGTGTCACATGCGACGATGACGTTTTCCTGGGGCCGTCGATGGTTTTTACAAACGTAATTAACCCGCGTAGCGCTGTAAACCGCAAAAGCGAATATCTGAAAACGCACGTCGGACGCGGAGCCTCGATCGGGGCGAACGCAACGGTCGTTTGCGGGAATGATATTGGCGAGTTTGCCTTTATTGGTGCAGGTGCGGTCATAACAAAATATGTACCACCGTATGCCTTGGTGGTTGGAAACCCAGGCCGGCAGCTCGGTTGGATGAGCGAATTCGGACACCGCCTGAGTTTCGATGAAAACAACGAAGCCGTTTGTCAGGAAAGCGGAGAAAGCTATGTTCTGCGTGACGGGCGGGTGACAAAGAACATCGGATCATGAAGAATTTTGCTCTGATCGGGGCTGCTGGCTATATTGCTCCCCGACATCTAAAAGCGATAAAGGACACCGGCAACAATCTCGTTGCCGCCCTCGATCCGTTTGATTCGGTCGGTATTTTGGATAGCTATTTCCCCGGCGCCGATTTCTTTGTCGAATTTGAGCGTTTCGACCGGCATATTGAAAAGTTAAAACGCGAAGGCACGCATATTGACTACGTTTCTGTCTGTTCGCCCAATTATCTTCACGATTCGCACATCCGTTTTGGCCTGCGGCACGGAGCGGATGTTATTTGCGAAAAGCCGATCGTTTTGAATCCGTGGAATGTGGACGCGCTTGCGGTGATTGAAAAAGAGACCGGCCAAAAGATCTATTCGATCTTACAGCTCCGCCTGCATCCGAAAGTGATCGAACTGAGAGAAAAAATTGCCCGATCCGACGCGGGCAAGCGGTTTACGGTCGATCTGCAGTACATAACATCGAGAGGCAGTTGGTATCAGATCAGTTGGAAAGGCGACGCAAAGAAATCGGGTGGCATCGCGACGAATATCGGTGTTCATTTTTTTGACATGCTCATGTGGGTATTTGGTGACGTAATCGAAAACCACGTCGATGCGCACGACGACAGACGTGCGGCGGGCCGGTTGGTCTTAGAACGGGCGGACGTCACATGGCGTCTGAGTATCGACGAAAACGATCTGCCCGACGAAGCAAAAGCGGCGGGCATGCGCACCTTTCGTTCAACGATGATCGATGGCGAATCATTTGAATTTAGCGACGGATTTGCCGATCTGCATACCAAATGTTACGACCAGATCTTGCGTGGCGAGGGTTTTGGGTTAGAAGATGCTAAAAAAGCGATCGAAATTGTAAAGGCGATCCGCCCAACAGCTTCTTAACGCTCCGCATGAGAAAAAAGTCGAAAATTGCAGTGATCGGAGCCGGAATTGTTGGCCTTGCTACTGCCTACCAACTGAAAAAGCTGGCTCCGGATGTCGAAATACTGATCCTTGAGAAAGAAGATTCGTTTGGCCAGCATCAGTCGGGACATAACAGCGGAGTTATTCACTCTGGCATCTACTACAAACCCGGTAGCCTGAAAGCGGAAAATTGTCGAAAGGGCTATGAATTATTACTTGGCTTTTGCGATGAAAATAGCATTGAATACGATATTTGTGGAAAAGTAATTATCGCTAGCGACGAGGGTGAAAGGGCCTCACTGGAAAACATTTTCGAACGCGGTCTTCAGAACAAATTACAAGGGCTGAAAAAGTTATCCGCGGCAGAGGTCAGGGAATACGAACCCTACGTTCAATGTGTCGAGGGCGTATGGGTGCCCCAGACGGGTATAATTGATTATAAGCAAGTTTGCCGTAAGCTGGCGCAAATTTTGAAAAATTCGGGTACCGAATTTCAATACCAGACAAAGCTCGACAAGGTTGAGATCGCTAACGGTGAGATCCTATTGAAAAGTAGAGACCGAGTTTTCCGAGCGGATTTCGTTATTAATTGTGCGGGGCTTTATTCACTTGAAGTTACGCGGTTATTTGATGAGTCTTTCAAAAATATCCGGATGATCCCGTTTCGCGGCGAGTATTACGATCTCGTAAAAGAGAAGGAATATTTGGTTAAGAATTTGATCTATCCGGTCCCCAATCCGGAATTTCCATTTCTCGGCGTTCACTTTACGAGAGTGATGGGCGGTGGAATAAAGGCCGGGCCGAATGCCGTTTTGGCGTTCAAACGCGAAGGTTATTCCAGATGGGACGTGAATCTCAAAGAGCTTTTCGAGGTTCTGACGTGTAGCGGTTTTCGAAAGATCGCAACCAAATACTGGGACGAGGGTTGGATGGAGATGAAACGCTCGTATTCTAAAAGACTTTTTGTAGAGGCACTGCAAAAACTGATACCTGATGTCGGGTACAATGATATTCAAAGAGGCGGGAGCGGCGTCCGAGCTCAAGCATGTGACAGAGAAGGGGTGTTAATTGATGACTTTTTGATCGTTGAGGATGAATATTCGCTAAATGTGTGCAACGCACCGTCACCTGCGGCGACATCTTCACTCGCGATCGGCGAATCGGTAGCAAAAAAAGTCATGGACAAGATAAAAAAATGAAAGTTTCAAGTTCAAGATGCCTGGTTATCGGCGGAGCGGGATTTATCGGCTCATTCGTTGTCAGGGAATTGCTCAAGACGGACGTTAAAGAAGTTATCATTTACGATAATTTTGTTCGCGGCAAATATGAAAACATCGAAGATTGTCTGAGTGACGACCGGTGTTCGGTCTTTCCACTTGGCGGTGACATTCGCGATATTGATATTTTGGACGCTGCGATGAAGGACGTTGATTATGTTTTTCATCTTTCGGCGATGTGGCTGCTGCACTGCAAGGACTTTCCGCGTACGGCATTTGAGGTCAACATCGCGGGAACATTCAATGTTTTAGAAGCCTGCGTCAAGAACAACGTCAAGAAGCTGATCTATTCATCTTCCGCTTCGGTCTACGGCGATGCCGTCGAAGTGCCGATGACCGAAGACCATCCGTTCAACAATAAGAATTTCTATGGCGCGACAAAGATCTCGGGCGAGGCGATGTGTACCGCTTTCAACGACCGGTATAAATTGCAGGTCATAGGTCTGCGTTATATGAATGTCTATGGTCCGGGGCAGGATCAGCATGCGGTCTATACCGGCGTCGTCCCGATCATGCTCAATAAGATCGATGCCAATGAGGCTCCGACGATCAACGGCGACGGAAGTCAGGCGTATGACTTTATCTACGTCGAAGATGTAGCACGATGCAACGTCGCCGCACTTGAGAGCGATGTCGAGCTTGGCTTTTATAATGTCGGAACGCAGGTACAGACGACGATACGGGAGCTTTGTGACACAATTTTACGGCTGAAAAACTCTGACCTTCAGGTCACCTATCAGCCTTACAGTGCTGATGACGCCAGAGCTCTCGTGAAAAACCGAATTGGTTCAATGGAAAAAGCTGCGGCCGAGCTCGGATTTGAATATAAATATGATCTGGATGACGGCCTGATGCGACTGATCGAATGGCGTAGAACGCATGCAAAAATTGGACAAACGGCGTCAGTTTAACAAGCACGACATATTATGACGGGTCAAGAATTAAGACGAAATATTCCGATCTCACTGCCTTCGCTTGGCGAAGAAGAATGGTTGGCCTTGCGCGAGCCCATTGAGACCGGCTGGGTCACCCAAGGCCCCAAAGTGTCGGCATTTGAAAAAATGTTTGCCGAGCGGCACGAAGTTAAACATGCGATCGCTGTCTCAAATTGTACGACGGCGCTGCATCTTGCTCTGGTCGCACTCAACATTCAGCCTGGCGATGAGGTTTTGTTGCCTTCATTTACGTGGGTTGCTACGGCCAATGTCGTTATGTACTGCGGTGCGACCCCGGTTTTTGTGGATGTTGATCCGATGACATTTAATATTGATCCGGAACAGATAAAAGCAAGGATAACAGAACGTACGAGGGCGATCATTCCCGTTCACCTATTTGGTTTGTGTGCCGATATAGATGCGATCAAATTGGCCGCTCCGGGTCTGGCGATAGTCGAAGATGCCGCTTGTGCCGCCGGCTCGGGCTACAAAGGAAAACCTGCCGGAAGCTTGGCAGATATCGGCTGCTTTTCGTTTCACCCGCGCAAATCCGTCACTACGGGCGAAGGCGGAATGTTGACCACTAACGACGACGATCTCGGCGAACTGATGAACCGTCTGCGCAATCATGGCGCATCAGTTTCCGAAGAGCAGCGTCACCACGGGGCAAAACCATATCTGTTGCCTGAGTTTGAGCTTGTGGGCTACAACTATCGGATGACCGATCTGCAAGGGGCGGTTGGCGTAGTCCAGCTCGGTAAACTCGATAAATTTATCGACGAGCGACAAGAGTGGGCGGACTATTACAGCAAAGAGCTCAGTACGGTCGAATGGCTGCGTACACCTATCGTTCCCGAGGGTTACAAACACGGCTGGCAATCGTATGTTTTGTACGTTGACGAGGCCAGATCGCCGCACAAACGCAACGACCTGATGGAAATATTACAGGAAAAAGGCATCAGTACGCGGCCGGGAACGCACGCCGTCCATATGCTGAAATACTACGCGCAGCACTTTGGCCTAAAGCCCGGTGACTTTCCGGGAGCTTACGCTTGTAACGAATATTCGATGTCCATCCCGCTTCACAATCAAATGAGCGCAGACGATTACAAATACATCGTAGAAACGATCAGATCTCTATAACATGTGCGGCATTGTAGGAGTTTTTAATTTAGACGGAGAGCCGTTTTCGCAAAATCGTTTGAAGGCGATGACCGATGCCGTGGCGCATCGCGGGCCGGACGGCGAAGGGCATTTTGTCGAAGAAAACATCGCGCTCGGGCATCGGCGTCTGGCCATTCTTGATGTCTCGCCTAAAGGGGCTCAGCCGATGTCGTCGAAAAACGGCGAATGGATCATTAGTTTCAACGGCTGCGTTTACAACTTCATTGAATTGCGCGAAGAGTTAAAAACCCGCGGGCATGAGTTTATCTCCTCAAGCGATACCGAAGTGATCGTCGAAGGCCTGGCAGAATATGGCCCGTCGTTTTTTGAAAGACTGAACGGAATGTTTGCCATCGGTGCCTGGAACCGTCGCGAAAAACAGCTGTACCTGAGCCGTGACCGTTTCGGTGTAAAGCCGCTGTATTATTGGTTCACCGGCAAAACCTTTGTTTTTGCCTCGGAAGTCAAAGGCATCATTGCCCATCCGGATTTTAAGACCGAATTGGATCTAGGTGCTCTCAACGAATATTTCACATTCCAGAACCTGTTCAGCTTTCGAACATTGTTTAAGGGCGTCTTTACCCTGCCGCCGGCAAATACGCTTTGCATCAACTCCGAAACTAAAGCTGTCACTCATAAGGCCTGGTGGGATTATGATTTCACGCAGACGGACGAGAATATCTCGTTTGAAGATGCTACGGCAGAAACCAAACGGCTTATGAAGATAGCCGTGGTGCGGCAAACGGTATCAGATGTTCCGTTGGGCTCTTATCTTTCAGGCGGGATGGATTCGGGATCGATCACTGCGATCGCATCTAGTCATATCGACCGTCTGACCACGTTTACCTGCGGCTTTGACATGAGCGAGGTGACCGGTGTCGAAGCCAATTATGACGAGCGGCGTGATGCCGAGTTGATGGCGAACCAGTTTAAGACCGAGCATTACGAACAGGTCCTGAACGCCGGCGATCTGGGTTGGTCGCTGCCAAGAGTCGTTCACCATCTCGAAGATCTGCGGGTCGGAATGTCGTATCCAAATTATTACATTGCCAGATTGGCGTCGAAATTCGTTAAAGTGTGTTTGCAGGGAACGGGCGGCGACGAGCTTTACGGCGGCTATCCGTGGCGATATTATCGTATCTTTAAGGCTCTTGACCAAAAGGACTTTTTTGATGATTATTACAACTTTTGGCAGCGGCTGGTTCCCGATAACGAGCGAGAGTCTTTATTCACGGACAAGGTAAGATCGCAGGTCGATTTCTCGGAACCGCGCACGATATTTGAGCGTGTTTTTACATTCAATCAAAAGCTCAAATACGACACGCCGGAGCAGCACATTAACAATTCCCTGTACTTTGAGATCAAGACCTTTTTACCTAGTTTGCTCCTGGTTGGCGACAAACTATCAATGGCTCACGGACTCGAAGAGAGGTTTCCGTTTCTCGATAACGACTTGGTCGCTTTCGCTCAAAAGATCCCCGTTCGCCACAAGCTCGGCAATTTAGAGATGATGAAGCGCATCGATGAAAATCTATTTTCTGAAAAGAAAAAAGCGTATCAGGAATTCGACGACGGCAAAAATGTTTTGCGCAAAGCGATGAGTGGTTTTATCTCCGACAAGATCGTGAACCGCAAAAAGCAAGGATTTTCTGCCCCTGACGAGAGCTGGTACCGGGGCGAAAATGCTGCGTACATTAGAGAACTGTTGCTCAATAAAAAGACGGTCTGCTCGGAATTTATTAACCAAGAGTATATTGAGAAAATTATTTACGAGCATACCGAAAAGAGAATTAACCACCGTTTATTGATCTGGTCGTTCATGAACTTTGAGTGGTGGTGTCGAATATTTTTGAAAAACGAGAAAGTGATTTGAGGAAGATGAAATGGTGTCATTAGACAATTTGTTTGCTGCTCCGATCGAGATCGAACAAAATATCGTCCGGCAAAAGGCTTCATCTGATGAAGCCTTTAATCAAGGGCAGACAAAGGACATTTTTAGCGACAAGTGGAAACAAGTCGAGCAGATGGATTCCCGCCAAAAGCTATATGATTCCCAGTTCGAATGGTTTCTTGAGCTTTACGGGTTTGAGAATGAACAAACTCTAAAAGAGTACCTCGCAGACAAACCAGTGATCTTGGATGCCGGCTGCGGGTTGGGCTACAAGTCAGCTTGGTTCGCAAAGCTCGCCCCAAATTCCACTGTTATCGGAATTGATATTTCGGATGCAGCTTATCAGGCGGCTGAAAATTACCGCGATGTTCCAAACTTGTTTTTTCTAAAAGGAAATATTGCGGACACAGGATTAAAGTCTGATTCGGTCGATTTTGTCGTGTGTGACCAGGTCATCATGCACACGGAGAAACCCGAGCATACTTTTCGTCATCTCGCGGAGATCACCAAACCCGGCGGTGAGTTTGCCTGCTATGTTTACTCTAAGAAAGCATTGCCGAGAGAACTGATCGACGATCATTTTAGGAGTGAAACTCACGATGTCACCGCCGAAGAAATGTGGGAGATGTCGGCGCAGGTGACCGAGCTGGGCAAGCGATTATCCGAACTCAATGTTTCTTTTGAGGCTCCGGATATTCCGTTGTTGGGTATCAAAGGCGGCACGTACGACGTTCAGCGGTTTATCTATTGGAATTTCCTCAAGTGCTTTTGGAAAGAAGACTGGGGTTTTGAGATGTCGAAAGCGACAAATTACGATTGGTACGCCCCGAGCAATGCCAAGCGTTACAGCCGCGAGGAATTTGAGCAGATGATCAATGACAATCACCTCTCGATCTCTCACTTTCATCAGGAAGAAGCGTGTTTTTCCGGTAGATTTGCCAAGTAGATCTACTCTTCACTATTGATATGAAACCGATAATTATTCTTGGAACGGGCGGAAATTGTATTGATATCCTCGATGCGATAAACGAGATAAATCTTGCTTCGCCAAGTGCCATGTATCACTGCGTCGGTTTCCTCGACGATGATCCGGACAACTGGGGCAAAGACTTTTTTGGTGTCAAAGTACTAGGCTCGCTCGACTCGGCAAGCGACTATGCGGACTGTTATTTTGTCAACGGCATCGGCAGCCCATTCAATTTTTGGAGAAGAGACGAGATCGTTGCAAAGGCTAAAATTCCGGATGACAGGTTTGAAACGATAGTTCATCCAACCGCAAGCATTTCCAAAATGGCCAAAATTGGCTTTGGTACTGTGATACTCCAACAGGTCACCGTAGCGTCCAATGC
>JBGTII010000046.1:0-10615 GCA_041745735.1 Pyrinomonadaceae bacterium
CCTCCGCGTCTGGGACATCGACGAATTTGAAAAGGATCCGACCCTCGGCCATCAGCACGACGAATACCCCAAGTCGATGTATCCGTACGAGCAGCATCAGGCCGTCTATAATCAAAATTATAAATGGGGTATGACGCTCGATATTAATTCGTGCGTCGGTTGCAACGCTTGCGTTGTTGCATGCCAGGCGGAGAATAATATTCCCGTCGTCGGTAAGGAACAGGTCGAGCGAAGCCGCGAAATGCACTGGCTGCGTATCGATGCATATTACGGCGGCGATGATATCAACAAACCCGAAGGGCCGCATTTCCAGCCCGTGCTTTGTCAGCAGTGCGAACAGGCTCCTTGCGAAGTCGTTTGCCCGGACCACGCTACGGTTCATAGCGCTGAGGGCTTGAACGACATGGTCTATAACCGCTGTGTTGGAACGCGTTATTGCTCAAATAACTGTCCATACAAGGTTCGGCGTTTCAACTTTTTGCTTTATCAGGATTGGAACACGCCGCAGTACAAGCTGATGCGTAACCCTGAGGTTTCGATCCGTAGCCGTGGTGTGATGGAAAAATGCACATACTGCACACAACGCATCTCCGCCGCACGTATCGAGGCTGAAAAAGACGGCCGCAAGATCCGCGACGGCGAGGTTGTCACTGCGTGTCAGGCGGCATGCCCGACCGAGGCGATCACTTTCGGTGATATTTCTGACCCTAACAGCAAGATCGCGAAAGCTAAGAAAGATCATCGCAATTACATTTTGCTCAACGAACTGAACACTCAGCCGCGCACGACGTATCTTGCCGGGCTCAAAAATCAGAATAAGGAAATGCCGGATTACAAGGCGCCCGTCAAAAAGAAGGCAGCCGCTCCAAAAACCGAGACCAAAACCGCGGGAGGCGAAGGGCACTAAGCATTTTTAGCCTTTAAGATTTATGAAGGACGATAAAGAACTTCAAAAGAAACTGCACCCCGCAATGCTCGAGGGCGATCATACTTTCGCGAGTGTGACCGACAAGATCAGTGACGTCACGCTCAAAAAGCGTACGCCGTTTCATTGGTTTATCGGGTTCGGCCTCGCGTTCATGGTTGCTCAGCTGCTGCTTTTTTCGGTAATGTGGCTACTCGCGAACGGTATCGGCGTTTGGGGCAATAACCAGCCGGTTGGTTGGGCATTCGACATTATCAATTTCGTTTGGTGGATCGGTATCGGCCACGCCGGAACGCTGATTTCGGCTATTTTGCTGCTTTTGAATCAAAAGTGGCGAACGTCGATCAACCGTTTTGCCGAGGCAATGACGCTTTTTGCCGTTGCCTGCGCCGCGATGTTTCCGCTGCTGCATACAGGACGTCCGTGGCTTGCGGCATACTGGCTGTTCCCGTATCCAAACACGATGGGCATATGGCCCAATTTCCGCAGCCCGCTGATTTGGGACGTATTTGCTGTTTCGACTTACGCGACCGTTTCGGCTCTGTTTTGGTATGTGGGACTGATACCCGATCTTGCGACGCTTCGCGACCGGGCTAAGAATAAATACTTTAAATTTATCTACGCTGCTCTCTCTTGGGGTTGGCGTGGATCGGCTCGTCACTGGCATCGTTATGAGATCACATATTTGATCCTTGCCGGGCTCTCGACGCCGCTCGTGCTCTCGGTCCACTCGATCGTGTCATTTGACTTTTCGGTGTCACAGGTTCCTGGCTGGCACGCGACCATTTTCCCGCCGTACTTCGTTGCGGGTGCCGTTTTCGCGGGTTTCGCGATGGTTCTCATTCTCTGTATACCTCTGCGAAAGTGGTACAGGATGCAGGATTTTATTACCCACCAGCACCTGATCTACATGGCTAAGGTCATGCTCGCGACCGGGCTGATCGTGGTCTACGGCTACGCGATGGAAGCCTTTTTCGGCTGGTACAGCGCGTCGCAGTACGAAGTTTTCATGGTCAAGAACCGCATTTGGGAAGGGCCGTATTGGTGGTCTTACTGGATGCTGATCTTTTGTAACGGCATCTCGATCCAGTTTTTGTGGTTCAAACGGTTTAGAGAAAGCGAATTTTGGCTGTTCATCATTTCGATCATCGTCAGCGTAGGTATGTGGCTGGAGCGTTTCGTCATTATTGTGACGAGTCTGCACCGCGACTTTTTGCCGTCAAGCTGGGCGATGTACAGCCCGCGTGTGTGGGACTGGACGATGTTTATCGGCACGATCGGATTTTTCTTTACGCTGATATATTTGTTCGTCAGATTTGTGCCGATCATCTCGATATTCGAGGTCCGAACGCTGTTACCGGATGCTAATGTGCACGGGCATCAACAAGATTTTGAGGAGAACGTGAACGAGGTCGAATATACATACGACCGGACGGATCCGCCTAACGAGTAGGCAGTGAACTTTAGAGTTATGGAAAGCAAACTTCACGGGATAATGGCTGAGTTTGATACGCCGTCGGATCTGGTCGATGCGGCGCGTAAGGTCCGTGATGCGGGCTATACGAAAACGGACGCTTTTTCGCCGTTTCCGCTGCACGAGATAGACGAAGCCCTCGGTATCAAGCGGAGTATACTGCCGTACCTGATATTTTGCGGCGGCATTACCGGGCTGTTGGCTGGGATCGGGCTGCAATATTTTGTGCACGTATTCGACTGGCCGATCATTGTTGGCGGACGCCCGCACTTCAGTTTGCCTGCCTTTATTCCGCCGGCATACGAGTTGACGATCCTGTTCTCGGCGTTTGTTGCGGTCTTTGGAATGTTGTTCCTAAACGGTCTGCCGGCTCCGTATCACCCGGTCTTTAACGTGCCGAGATTTGCTCTCGCAACGCGTGAAAAGTTTTTCCTGATCATCGAGGCAAAAGACGCAAAGTACGATTACGCGGAAACCAGAAGTTTTATGGAAAGCCTTGCCCCGCAGGAGGTGTTTGATGTTGAAGAATAAACGCAATTACCTCTACGTCCTATTGCTTACTACCTACTGTCTACTGACGGTAGGTTGCGGCCTGCGTTCTGATATGCAGGATCAGCCGCGATACAAGGTCTATAAAAAGAGCGAGTGGTTTAAGGACGGCCTGTCTACACGAGACCAGGTTGAGGGAACCGTCGCTCGAGGACGTCTGCAGGATAATAAAGCGTTCTATACGGGTAAGATCGATAATCCGGATCTTAACGCTCCGGTTTTGACGACCACGGATGCGACGGGAAATACGCTCATAACGAGCTTTCCCAATGCTATTGACGAATTTCCGATACCTGTCACGAAAGAATTAGTCGATCGAGGTCAGGATCGCTACAACATCCACTGCATCGTCTGCCACGGCCCGGTCGGCAACGGCGATGGTATGATCGTGCGACGCGGGTTTCCGCAACCACCGACATATAACGATGACCGTCTGCGAAATGCTCCGGTGGGCCATTTCTTTGACGTGATGACTAATGGCTGGGGTAGGATGAGTAGTTATGCATATCAGCTCCCGCCGGCGGACCGCTGGGCGATCGTTGCATATATCCGGGCATTGCAAGTAAGCCAAAATCCGGAAGAGAGTCTGAAGATGAGCTCAAAACCTGAGTCGAACACCGCTGCTCCAAAGCCGGCTGTGACGACAAATGCGAACACCAACGGAGGAAACCGCTAAATGGCAAATCTTGATGATTATCAAGCGCCGGCCGTGATCAACCGTTGGCGAACACTCGCTCTCGGTGCGGGCGGTATTGCCTTGCTCGCTTGGGCCGTCGGAACATATTTGAATCCCGAACAGGGCTTGCGTTCGTGGCTGCTAGGCTTCATTTTTTGGGCGGGCATCACATTTGGTTCACTGGGCGTGCTAATGCTCCAGTATCTGACCGGCGGTGCTTGGGGCGTTGTGATTCGCCGCACGCTTGAGGCCGCGACCCGTACCTTGCCGCTCGTAATCTTGTTTTTCATGCCGCTCGCACTTGGCGTTTATTTCCATACCTTTATGGAATTTACGCACATGGCGGAGAGCGATAAACCCATTGATATCCACATCATGGAAGCCCGAGGGGTGTATATGGCCCCGTGGTTTTGGATCGTGCGTTCGGCCATATATTTCGCCGTGTTCGGCTTGATGATATATCTGTTAAACAAATGGTCGGTTCAGCAGGATAAAACCGGAACGGTAGAAGAATCGCGGTTGGTGCTTGAAAAAGCATCGCGTTTCTCAGGCCCGGCGATGGTCTTTTTTGCATTGACGGTGACATTTGCGGTCGTCGATTGGATGATGATGCTCGATCCGCATTGGTTCTCGACAATGTGGGGATTATTGTTTGTCGCGGGATGGGGACTGAGCTGTTTCTGCTTTTGCGTTGCTATACTCGCAAGCCTTTCAGATACGGCTCCGATGAACCGCGTGCTCGGCAAACGCCATTTTCACGATCTCGGTAAGCTGATGCTTGCGCTGACAATGGTATGGGCGTATTTCAACTTTTCGCAGTTCCTGATCATTTGGGCGGGTAACTTGCCGGAAGAGACGACTTGGTATTTAGCACGAATGAAGGGCGGTTGGGGCTATATCGGTGTGATTTTGATCGTGTTCCACTTTGCGTTCCCGTTCCTGGTTCTGCTCCAGCAAGATTTCAAGCGAAAGGCAAAATGGCTGGCGACGCTTGCAATGTTTATTTTGGTAATGCGTATCGTCGATATGTTTTACCTGATCGGGCCAACCCCCCGCGTTTCGGGTGATTTGGCTCAAGGAGCATTCTTTATTAGCTGGATGGATATCGTTGCTCCTGTAGCGGTCGGCGGTATCTGGCTGTGGTGGTTCTTTGGCCAGTTGCTCAAACGGCCAATGGTTCCGGCAAAGGATCCGTATTTTGAGGAGGCTGTCGAGCACGGCCACGGGCATTAGTTAACGGTTAGCTGAGTAAAAACTGATATGTCGTCAAAGAAACATAATGACAGCGTGGCAGACCTTAATAAGGCCTACGAAGAGAATGAGATCGGGCTGAAAGGCATTGTCTGGTTTGGTGCCGGGCTTTTTCTCCTGATCGTTATAACGTTTGGATTGATGTGGGCGCTGCTTAATGTCCTGAATGACTACAACAAAGAGAACGCCGGCCCCGCAAATCCACTGGCTATGAGCGAAAAGGAACGGCTCCCGGCGGAACCGCGGCTCCAAGGTGCCCCGGGGTTTGGTGTCGAGTCTGAAAAAGGCTGGGTCAATATGGAGCTTGGTGCTCCGCAGGCTGAGTATCGTCAGCTCCACAAACAGTGGGTCGATATGTGGGAACACGGCAAGAAAGACGCTAAAACAGGAACTGTAACAGTAATGCCGATCGAAGAGGCTAAGGCAAAATTTCTTAGCCAAAATGTTAAGGCAAAATCCGGAGCGGATGCTGAAGCGGTACTCAAGGATTCGCACAGCTCTATCTCAGAATCAAGTTCAGGGCGTTTAGCGGCACAGAAACGTAGGTAGATTTAAGTGAAAAGTGGAAAACTAAAAACTAAAAGTTTCACAGCTTTCGGCGTTACAAGCCGCTGGCTGACCTATGCTCTTTTCTCGTTGCTTTTCACTTTTAGCTTTTCACTTTTCAGTTTGAGCGTATCCGCTCAAAAGAACGAGCACTACAATTCGCCGCTCTATAGTCCGCGAACGTACGATCCGGCAATGTCTGAGCCCACGGGGCTGCCTGAACCGCTGAAAACGATCGGCATCGAGCAAAAGCTTGGGGCTCAAATGCCGATGGATGTTGAGTTCAAAGATGAGGACGGCAAAGCGGTTAAGCTCGGCAGCTATTTTAACACCGGCCGGCCCGTGATCATCGCATTTGTCTATTACGAATGCCCTATGCTCTGCAATCAGGTGCTGAATGGACTGAGCGGGTCGTTGAAAGGAATAACGTTTGACGCCGGTAAGGATTTTGATGTCGTAGCGATCAGCTTTGACGCTCGTGAGAATGATAAGCCTGACCTTGCTAAGAACAAAAAAGCGAGCTATGTAGAGCGTTACGGTCGAGCCGGAGCTGAAAAGGGCTGGCATTTTCTTACGGGAACGCAGGAAGCGATCGATCAAGCAACCGGAGCCGCAGGTTTTAGCTATAAGTGGGACGAAAAAAGCAACCAGTTCGCCCATGCCGCCGGAGTAATGATCGCGACGCCTGAGGGTAAGCTTTCCCGGTATTTGTACGGTATAGATTATTCGCCCAAGGACATTAAGTTCGGCATCATGGAGTCGAATGAGAATAAGGTCGGCAGTGCCGCTGAGCAGCTTTTGCTTTACTGCTACCACTACGACCCTTCGACGGGTAAATATGGTCTGGCGATCTTGCGTGTAATGCGGGTGGGCGGTGTCCTGACTCTTGCCCTGATGGGTTTTATGGGTTTCGTATTTTGGCGGAGAAATAAACGAAAGGCAGTGGAAAGTGAATAGTTGATCGTCTAGACGACTGGCGACTAACATCTGAGTTATGCAGAACACAACGTGGGTACCATTTTTTCCGGATCAGGCCTCGACTTTCGCGTGGCAGGTAGATGCACTGTATTTTTACCTGATCGCGGTGAGCATTGCTTTCTCGATACCTATCGTGGCGGCAATATTTTTCTTTGCCATTAAGTACCGCGAGACTGAGAAGTATGCCACGCCCGAAGAAATGCATGGCTCGATGCTGCTGGAGACGGTCTGGTCGATCATCCCGTTCGTTATTTCGATGACCATTTTTATCGGCGGTGCGGTTGTGTTCTTTAACCAATTTACGCCGCCCGAAGACTCGATGGAGATCTACGTTGTTGGTAAACAGTGGATGTGGAAAGCCCAGCATCAAACCGGCCAGCGTGAGATCAACGAGCTGCACATTCCGTTGGGACGCAAGGTCAAGCTGACGATGACGACCGAGGATGTCCTGCACGATTTTTCGATACCGGCGTTTCGTACAAAGATCGATGTCGTGCCCGGCCGCTATACATATTTGTGGTTCGAGGCGACAAAACCGGGTAAGTACCAGCTCTACTGCGCCGAATACTGCGGACTCAATCACTCCGGCATGATCGGTTGGGTATATGTGATGGAGCAGCGTGATTTTGACAACTGGCTGAGCGGAAACGTCTCGGGCCAGACACCTGTCGAGCAGGGCAGAGACCTATTTACCAACAAACTCGGTTGTGCATCATGTCATGCAGGCGGGCCAGCCCAACGCGGTGCCAAGCTCGAAGGCATCTACAATCACGATGTGAGACTGGTCGGCGGGACGACGGTCAAAGCGGACGAGCAATATCTTCGTAATTCGATCTTAAATCCGACCTCACAGGTTGTCGAAGGATTTCAGCCGATAATGCCGACATTTAAGGGGCAGGTGACCGAGGAGCAGCTCAATGCGTTGATAGCGTATATCAAATCGCTTACGCCTAATGCTGCAGGGTCTACTACATCCACAGGGGCACCGGCACCGGCAGCAAATGCAAATACGGCGGTAGCTAATAAGCCCGCTGCTAAACCGGCCGCGAACACTAATAAGTAGTTTTTTTTTAAGGATTATGAACGCGCAAACTGCAATCACAGAAGGTCACGCCGACACACCAAAGGGCAATTATTTGACCAATGGCTCGACGCTGGCGTCGTGGCTACTGACCAAAGATCATAAACGCATCGCGATCATGTACCTGATCTCGGTGTCGGCGTTCTTTATGATGGGCGGGCTCTATGCGGCAACCATCCGTCTGGAACTGCTGACCCCGGCGAGTGATCTGGTCGAAACGGCGACGTATAACAAGGTCTTTACGCAGCACGGCATCTTGATGATCTTTTTCTTCCTGATACCGTCCATCCCGGCCATTTTGGGCAATTTCCTGTTGCCTCTCATGATCGGAGCCAAAGACCTTGCATTACCGCGCATCAATCTTATAAGTCTTTATATCTATTGGCTGGGCGGCGGTTTGACGTTGTTTGCTCTGATGCAGGGTGGTGTTGATACGGGTTGGACGTTCTACACTCCGTACAGTACGACATTTTCGAATTCGTTCGTGATGTTCGTCGGCCTCGGCATATTTGTCAATGGATTTTCATCCATCCTGACAGGTCTCAATTTTATCGTCACGATCCACACGATGCGGGCACCGGGAATGACCTGGTTCCGTATGCCGCTGTTTGTCTGGGCTCATTATGCAACTAGCCTCGTGATGATCCTCGGAACACCGGTCGTTGCGATCACGGTTTTGCTGCTTGCGATCGAACGTGCCACGCACGTCGGTATTTTCGACCCATCGATAGGTGGCGACCCGATCCTGTTCCAGCACATGTTCTGGTTCTATTCGCATCCGGCGGTATATATCATGATCTTGCCGGGGATGGGCGTCATCTCTGAGCTGATCTCAAATTTCTCGCGAAAGAAGATCTTTGGTTACGAATTCATCGCTTTTTCAAGCATCGCGATCGCTGTCTTTGGGTTCCTCGTTTGGGGACACCACATGTTTGTAAGCGGCCAGTCGATCTACGCAGGACTCGTCTTCTCGTTCCTGACGATGGTCGTGGCCGTGCCGTCGGCGATCAAGATGTTTAACTGGACGGCGACGCTGTACAAAGGGTCGATCTCGTTCGATACCCCGATGCTGTATGCCATCGGGTTTATGGGATTGTTCCTGATAGGCGGCTTGACCGGACTGTTTCTCGGTGCAATGGGTTTGACGGTGCATCTGACGGATACCTATTTTGTCGTCGCCCACTTTCATTATGTGATGGTTGGCGGACAGGTGATCGCCTATCTCGGCGGTATCCATTACTGGTGGCCTAAAATGACAGGCCGGATGTATTCGGAGTTCTGGGGCAAGATCTCGGCGATGCTCGTTTTTGTGGGCTTTAACCTGACATTCTTTCCGCAGTTCATACTTGGCTATCAGGGCATGCCGCGTCGTTACGCCGCTTATCCGGAAGAGTTACAGGTGCTCAATATCTTTTCGACCGCCGGGGCATCGGTGCTCGGCATCGGTCTTGTCATGCCGGCAATTTATCTGACGCACTCGCTAATTTTTGGTAAGAAAGCAGAGGATAATCCTTGGATGCATCCGGGATTGGAATGGCGAACAAGTTCGCCGCCGCCGACTGAGAATTTTGACGTCATGCCCGTTGTTACTTGGGAGGCATACGAATTTGGCGAAGAGAGCGGTTTGGATCTTGAGGGGGCAAAACGTCGGGAGGCGGCGCAAATTTAATTAAAAATTGAAAATTACGAATTAAGAATTGTGTGGTTAAAGATTCTTAAATTCTTAATTGATAATTCTTAATTCGTAATTAAAAAAAAGATGTCGACACACGAAACATCAGATAAGTTTGTTTATCACGAGCCGGGGCTGCAGCACCAGTTCGAAGACATGGGCCAGCAGGAAGAGAGCGTCTCGATCGGGATGTGGATGTTCCTCGTACAGGAGATCCTGTTTTTCGGCGGGCTTTTTACTGCCTATCTCGTATTTCGCTCTAAATATCCGATGGCCTTTGCCGCGGGTTCTAACCACCTCGACGCATTTTGGGGCGGGTTTAATACGCTCGTCCTGATCGTCAGTTCGTTGACGATGGCACTGACGGTGTATTACGCGCAAAAGAGCAACCGTTGGATGCAGGTCATCATGATCGTGCTTACGATGATCTTTGGTGCCGCGTTTCTCGGCGTTAAGGCGATCGAATACACCGATAAATACAATCACGGGCTGATACCTGTCGCAGGCCTTAATAAAAAGATCAAGGATGACAAGGCGGCTCACAGCACCGGCCACGAAAAGCCGTGCTGGGAAGTTGACCACAACGCACCTGCCATTGAGCATCCTAACCCGCGTGGCGAGTTTCAGTGGACAGATTGCTCGCTCGTAAAACTTGCTCAGGACAAGAATTATCTGACCGAGTCGGAAAAGATAGGATATTTTGTTAAAGACGAGACCGGAGTCGCCAAGATCGATCCGGACAAGTTTCGCGATAAGGTCCGTATATTCTTTTTCCTGTATTTTGTAATGACCGGGCTCCACGCTTTGCACATGGTGGTTGGCTTAGGGTTGATGCTATGGCTGTTGTGGACGGCGTTTAGGGGCTATTACACGTCCGAGTATTATATGCCGGTCGAGATGTCAGGGCTTTATTGGCACTTTGTGGATATTGTATGGATATTCCTGTTCCCGTTGCTATATCTGCTTGGGAGGCATTTTCTCGCGGCGCACTAAGTTTTGGAGAAGTATATGGCTGAACAACACGAAGAACATCACGAACAGCATGACCATATGAATATTCCGAAGTATATCGGAATATTTCTGATCCTCGTGGTTGGAACAATACTCACTTACCTGACGTCGTTCTGGGATCTTGATTCCATCTTTACCGGGGCGAACACCTTGCTCGCGCTTGGCATTGCATTCACAAAAATGACGTTTGTGATGTTATTTTTCATGCATGTATATTGGAGCCCGAGATTGATCTGGCTCGCGGCGATCGGCAGCTTTTTTTGGCTCGCGATCATGTTTGCCTACACGATGCAGGATTACCTGACGCGTGGAACCGGAACTTTTTCCGGCTAGATATCAGTTTTTATAAAAGTTACACGCGGGATCGGAAGAAATTATTTCTCGTTCCCGCGTTTTTAGTTGGTGGTAAATCGCGTTTTCACGTGCTATTATCTTCCGTTTGACACGTTTAG
>JBGTII010000047.1:0-3900 GCA_041745735.1 Pyrinomonadaceae bacterium
AGCCGCTGCCACCCCTCCTTAGTAAGGAGGGGAGCGAATTCATGCAACTTTTTTGTGCGTCGGTTGTTTGTTATCGGGTAGAATAAATTTGCGGTACGAAACGCCGCGTTCAGCTTTAATGAGAGATTGGATAGGCACAGAAACTGAAAACGCGGGTAAAGATATCGTCCTAAAGACTGATGTTTCGGGCAAGATCGCGGAATTGCAGGCCGCCGTCGAGGGCGTCATCCGGGGCAAATCCGAAACGGTCAAATTTGCCCTGATCGCCGTGCTCGCTAAAGGTCACCTGCTGATCGAGGACGTGCCCGGTATCGGCAAAACCACGCTCGCAAACGCTTTGGCAAGAGCTCTTGAGATGTCGTTTCATCGTATTCAATTTACCTCAGACCTGCTGCCCTCAGATATGCTGGGCTTGTCCGTTTTTAACCAAAAAAGCGGCGATTTTGAGTGGAAAGCGGGGCCGATCTTTTCAAATATCGTGCTCGCCGACGAGATCAACCGCGCGACACCAAAAACGCAATCGGCCCTGCTCGAAGCAATGGCCGAGGAACAGGTCACGGTCGAGGGCGTGACGCGGCGTTTGCCGCGACCGTTTATGGTCGTCGCGACGCAAAATCCGTCCGAGCATCACGGCACTTATCCGCTGCCCGAATCACAGCTTGTCCGTTTTATGCTGCGGCTGCACATCGGCTATCCGGCGCTCGACGACGAACGCAGCATCCTACGCGACCGCGAATCCGCCGACCCGCTTGATGCCGTCGCGGCGGTAATGTCGCAGTCCGAACTGCTTGAGATACAGGCACTTGTCGCCGACGTGCGGTTTGACGACGCGCTGCTTGATTACCTGCTGCAGATCGTCGATCTGACGCGTAAGCATGAAATGATCGAACTCGGCATCAGCCCACGCGGGACGCTCGCGCTATTTCGTTCCGCACAGGCTCTCGCGTTTATCGAGGGCCGCGACTATTGCATCGCCGACGATATTAAACGCCTCGTAATGCCGTGTTTTGCTCATCGCCTGATCGTCGCTTCGCGCGGGACAAATCTCCGTCATCGCACCCGTGAGGCCGAGCAGATATTACAAGACATCTTGCAACAGGTCAGTGTCCCGATCTGATCGCCCACAAATGAACCTCAGACTTGCCAGCCAGCTTTTTAGCTTTCGCGATCTGCGAAATGCCGCTCTCGGTGTGCTCGTCGTGCTCGGCGGGCTCGCTCTCGCGGGTGTAACACTTTATGCTCACCAGACCGGCAACATACAACTTGCGGGAATCTCCGCCGGAGCATCGCTCATTTTTGTGCTGCTGATTTTGGTCTTCATCGTGCCGCCGCTCGCGAGAAATGCGGGCCGCGAAGCGTCGCAGATGAATCTGCCGTTCGAATTTACGACCGGCGGGGCGATCATGCTGGTGCTGATATTGATCGTCGGTTTTTCGGCTTGGAACACTGGCAATAATCTGCTGTTTATCGTGCTTTCGTTTCTCATCGCGGCGATGATCGTCGGTTTTTTTGCGGGCAGTATTTGCCTGAAAAAACTCGATATCAAGATGCGGTTTCCCGATACGATCTTTGCGGGCGAGCCGACGCAGATACTCGTTAGCATTACCAATCGTAAGCGTTTGTTCCCCTCGTTTTCTGTTGTCGCGGAGGTTCGCGGTAAGGAACGTGAGCGTTCGATCGCCGCAGACGATCTCGACGCCATCTTGCCTGCGTGGATCTCCCGTCGGCTCGGGCAAGCTCCGGTGATCAGGCGAACGCTCTGCCATTTTGTCTATATCGTCCGCGAAGAGACGGTCGAGGTCAAGACGGCTCATATTTTTCCGCATCGCGGAAAGCTGTCGATCAAGGATTTTGAGCTTTCGACCAAGTTCCCTTTTGGCTTTTTTCGCCACCGACGGCGTCTGCCGGCAAAGGCGGCGGAGCTGATCGTTTTTCCAAAGATCGAGGCTTTTGCACCCGAGTTGGACCAAACACCTATGAACGCAGGCGAACATTCCGTCGGGCGACGCGGTGTCGGGCAAGACCTGCTCGCTCTCAGAAATTACCAGCCGCAGGACGACCTTCGCCGCATCGACTGGAAAGCCACCGCACGCACCATGCACCTGACCGTACGTGAATACGCCGACGAAGACGAAAAACGAGTCACCGTCATCTTCGACACACGGATCACAAAAGACACAGCAAAAGAACTGCCGGTGCGAGAAAAGATCGCCGCTGAGCAGGGCGGCAAAACGGTCGTAAGCTCGGAGCAGTTTGAGGCCGGAGCGAGCCTTGCCGCATCGGTGATCGCTCATTTTGCGGCGGAAAACGCTGCATTTCAGCTTGTCATTGACGACACCGCCGGGGAGATGGAAACCGGCCGCTCACACCTGTACGAATCGCTAAAACGCCTCGCCCTTGCCGAGCCAAATTTTACCTCCTCCGCCGATTCCACAGAACCTCACACCGATCTTGAACGTATCCTCAATGAAACGGATGACTGCTATTACCTTTTGGTCACCACGGGCGGCCAGATCGGCCTGTCATCCGGCATCATGCAGCGATTGAAAAAACTAACTTTTTAAGGTTATTCTTGTCATAATCATGGCCTTTGCGGTGTATCTACTGTGAAGAGCATTTTGATGCTGATAATGAACGAGAGTACTGACATATTAGTGGACATAATGTCCGAGCAAACAGCGGCGACGGCAGCGACAGGTAAGATCGAGTTTGAAGAGGCGTTCGCGCTTCATCACCGAACCGTCTTTCGAGCCGCCCGTTCGGTTGTGCAGGATGCGGCCGTTGCCGAAGATGTCGTGCAGGAAACCTACCTCCGGCTCTACAAAAATCTCGATTCGATCACTACCGAAGAAATGCTCCGCCCCTGGCTCATCAGGGTTGCGATAAATGTTGCAAAGAATACTGTTCGCGGCAATATTAGGGCGAACACGAGAGACGATAATTACGTCAAAGAGACAGGCACAACGCACGCCCCGTCGGTCGAGATCGAGTACGAAGAATCTGCGGGCGTTAGTGAGATACACCGGGCGTTAAACCGGGTAAAAGAGCCGCTCAGGAGCTGCTTGATATTGAAACAACAGGGGCTTTCTTATAAAGAGATCGCCACGAGCCTCGACCTTAATGAGTCGAGCATCGGCACATTTGTAGCACGTGCCAGACAAGAATTTGCCCGTTTTTACGGCAAACCGGGCAAGGAAACGATATGAACGCAAACTGTTTTGACATAGGGAAGATCCAGGCCTTTTTGGATGGCGAACTCACCCACGACGAATCCACGCGGATCTCGGGCCACGTCGCGGCGTGCGATACGTGTGCCGTGATGCTCGCCGTGGCTGAAGAAGAATCGGCTCTCGTATTCCCCGCGCTCGAACGCGAATTTAACACGCTCGTCCCGACACAGCGTCTGTGGAACAAGATCAACGATTCGATCGAGACCGAACGTGGAAACCGATCGATCTTTAGTAAAGCGTCGGCATTTTTAGCCGTCGCCCTCGCAAATCCGACATTCGCCGCTGCCGCAAGTATTTTGATCGTGATCGGTATATCAGCTGCAGTTTTACTGAACCGCACACCCGAGCAACAACCGATTGCAAGTGTTGTAACACCGAAGACTAACGTTTCGATCCCAGTTATAAATACGCCGTCCGGCGACGTTGCCGTCGATCCAAAACCGGCCGCACCATACACCGACGAGCGTGCATCGACCCGATACGACGACCGCCGGATAACGGCCTCGACCGCAGTTCATAAAACCACGACGAGCACAAATAACGCTGGCTACATGCCTGGCGAAGAGAGTTATGTAAAAACCATCTCGAGCCTGTCAAAAACGGTTGAGACCGAGAAAGCGGCCACATTACGTCCGTCCGAACGCATCGCTTACGAACGCGATATGGCGGT
>JBGTII010000048.1:0-31210 GCA_041745735.1 Pyrinomonadaceae bacterium
GCCGCAAGCTGACGCGAGTGCAGTCCGAGATCCGCAAAGGGGTTGAGAAAAACCTGCGTGAGCAGCACGGTTGGAGCGACGTTGAGGTGAAAAAACACCTGTCCGACACGGCCGCAAGCCTAGGGTTAAACCTCGAAACGATGTTTGACGTATTGATGCTCGCGGTATTTGTGCAAGATTTTTGGACGTGATGCGTTCAATAAGTGGTTACGAAAACCGTAGCCACAGAGAACACGGAGTTAACTGAGAGTTTTCTCATCCTACTCTGTGAACTCTGTGGCTAGTAAAAAGATGGAACTAGAATTCGACAAAGAGATCGATGCTATCCTGCGAAAAGGGCGGAGCGGGCAAGTTGCGGCCGTAAAAGCTGCGACGGCCAGCCACCTCGACGCCGACAGCATCTCTGCGTTTGCCGAAAATGCACTGCCGCCGCGTGCGAAATTGCTCTATATGGAGCATTTTGCCGATTGCGACAGTTGCCGAAAGGATCTGTCGCAAGTCGTCAGGATGAATTCAGCGGCGGTTGCTGCTGACGGTGCCGCCGTTTCTAGTGTCGCGGCAGTGGCCGCCGAACCGGCAGCGTCGTGGCTGAGCAAACTTTTCCGTACTCCAAATCTGGCGATGGCGATGGGTGCGCTTGTCCTGACTTTTGGCGGTGTGCTCGGGTATCTGGTCATCCAGAACCGGACAAATACACAAAACTCGACGATCACGCAGGTGACCGATCAGGAACAGAATAAGGGCGGTCCGTACGTTAACAGCGATGCGGCAGCGGTTTCTAATTCGGCGAATGCGGTAGCGGCAAATTCGGCATCTCCGGCTGCGCCGACGATGCCTGCTACCGTGGCGAATACAGCTGATAATTCGACCGGCTCGGGAACGGGCTCTGCAACGGGAGCAAAACAGCCGGAATCCAGTTATTCGGCGGACGGCACGACAACGGATTTCTCCAAATCGGGTGAAGTTGCTCCGGCAGCTCCGGTAACGGTGAATAAGCCCGCTGCGGTCGAAGAGCGTAAAGACAGCGACGACAAGCCAAAAGAACGATCGGTCGACGAAAAACGTGCCCGAAACGAATATGACGACCGCGCGTCCCGCGATGCGAGTCCAGGTGCACCAAAAAAGACCGATACCGGAGCGACTCGCTCAGGCCCGCGTCAAGACAATAATGTGCAGAATCAGACACAAAACCAAATCCTCGGCGGTGCGGTCTCGGCCACGAGATCAGCGGGCGGCAAAAATTTTGAGAAACGCAGCGGCGTCTGGTACGACTCGGCGTATAAAGGCCAGTCAACAACCTCGGTAAAACGCGGCACTGAAAAATACATTCGCTTAGACAGCGGGCTCCGCTCGATCGCCGACAACCTTGGCGGTACGGTGGTGATCGTCTGGAAAGACAAAGCCTACAAAGTTCAATAGACCGGCTATGAAACCTCTCCTCTCCATTCTCTTTCTCCTCTTTTTCATTTCACCGGCTTTTGCGTGTACCTGTATGAACATGCGAAATCTTACAGTCAAGGAACACAACAAATACCTGAAGGAGGTCAGCTCCATTTTTGAAGGCGAGGTAATGTCTCTCGGCGAAAAGCGTACTGTGTTAAGAAAATACAGTGAAAAATTAACTCTTCAGGAGACCGTCCAATCCGTTACTTTTAGGGTGTACCGTCTTTGGAAAGGGCAGGAGCAAACGGAGGTAACAGTAGAAACTGATGCGGAGAGCAGTTGCCGATTTTTGCCGCCGGTTGGAAGTCGAGTGACCGTCTATGCTGGCCGAGCCAGAGACAAGACAGGTTTCCTATCGATAAATCAGTGCTCAGTAGGAAGTTTTGACGATCAAAAAATGAGAGTGAAATACGGCGAAGGCAAGGTAATTGAGCAGCAGCCTCTACCGGATAAAGATCGCGAGCCTGAAAGTTTTCTCTCAATGGTTTGGACGAGAGTCGATAGGTTTCTCTCCTAAATTCTAGTGTATCCGTGCTAATCTGTTGCTAAATCTTTTTGCCAACAGACTATTATGAGATCACGAATTTTCTATATCCTTTCACTGTGTCTTTGCGTTCTTGCAACGCAAACCCCAGCCCAGAACCAAGCTGTAAAACCGAACCCCGAGATCACCAGGATGGTCAAGGAAGTTTCGGCCAAGAACATCGAGGCGACGATCCGTAAGCTCGTGTCGTTTGGCACACGTAACACTTTGAGCGAACAGAATGATCCGACTCGCGGCATCGGTGCGGCACGGGACTGGATCTACAACGAATTTCTCCGTATCAGCAAGGCTTGCGGCGGGTGTCTCGATGTGCAAAAAGAGGCGTTCGTGCAGCCGAAGGCCAATCGCATCCCCGAGCCGACGACGCTGACAAATGTTTTTGCGATCCTCAACGGCACCACCGACTCTAAACGGTATTATGTCGTTTCGGGCCATTACGATTCGATGTGTACGTCGCCAACCGACGCAAAATGCGATGCTCCGGGGGCGAACGACGATGCGTCAGGGACGGCGGTTTCGATCGAGCTGGCACGCGTGATGTCAAAGCGAAAGTTTGACGCGACGATCATCTTTATAGCGGTTCCGGGCGAAGAGCAGGGACTGCTCGGAGCGGCCAATTTTGCCGAAAAGGCTAAGCAAACAAAGATGAACATCGAGGCGATGTTTACCAACGATATTGTTGGCGGCGTGACCTCGTTTAAGAATTCCCCGTTTCGCAAAAAGGTCCGTGTCTTTAGCGAAGGCGTACCGTCAAGCGAGACTGAGGTTGAGGCCGGCACGCGCCGCAGCGTCGGCGGTGAAAATGACAGCACTTCGCGGCAGCTTGCCCGGTATATCAAAGAGCAGTCCGACCGTTATCTAAAAACCTTTGGCGTGATGATGATCTATCGCCGCGACCGCTACGGGCGCGGGGGCGATCACATTCCGTTTGTCGAGCGCGGATTCAGCGCCGTTCGTTTTACCGAGGCGGATGAGGACTACATGCACCAGCACCAAAATGTGCGGACCGAGAACGGCATCTTTTATGGCGACACGCCCGAATTTGTCGATTTTGAATACACGGCAAACGTCGCACGTGTAAATCTCATCGCATTAGCGAGTCTTGCCCTCGCCCCGGCAAAGCCGAAGAATGTGGGCATCGTCACGACGCGTCTGACCAACGATACCGAGCTGAAATGGGACGCAAACACCGATGGAGATATCGCCGGTTACGAGGTCGTCTGGCGTGACACGACCGCCGCCGAGTGGCAGGGAAGCAAAGTGGTCACAGGTGCGACGACGTTTATAGCAAAAGGCATGTCCAAAGACAATTTCTTTTTCGGCGTCCGCGGCGTCGATAAAGACGGCAACAAGAGCCCCGTTGTATATCCTCGTCCGGTAAGGTGATTTTTTCCGGGAGTATGTCTTAACCTTACATTTCGATGCCTACGTTCCTATGTGGCTGTAAATGTGATAAAAAGGTGAGTTGCTCTATATTTTTTCACATGGTCTTAGTCCAGCGTTACTTACGTTTTTCATGAAGAAGTTTTACCCAAGTTTTCTAGTTTTATCCCTTTTTGTTTCTTCGCTAACGCTAGGATCGGGCGTCCGGGCTCAGGCAGATTTGACCGTACGATCGGAAATCGCCGATTCGGATCGGGTGGAAAAAGATGCTCCGACTAATTCAACAGCGCAAACGTTACCTTTTAGTCAGAATTGGAGTAACGCCGCCCTGATCACTACAAACAACGTTTGGGACAACGTTCCTGGGATTGTTGGATATCGGGGCGACGATCTGACGCCGGCGAGCGGAGTGGATCCTCAGGTGATCAGCGTCGACGGTTCGGGAACGCCGCTCAATGTCACAGCTAATCAGACTAGTCCGGATACGAATGGTACCGGCGGTATCGCCGAATATGCAATCACTAATCCGGTTGTTGCACTGCAAGGGTCGGGAACCTCAGACGCTCCGCATATCGTACTTCACCTAAATACGACGGGCTCAACAGGTATTGTTGTTTCGTATAATCTGAGGGATATCGACGGTTCAGCGGACAATGCGGTCCAACCCGTCGCCCTGCAATATCGGGTCGGAGGTTCGGGTAACTACACGAATATGCCGAGTGCCTTTGTAGCCGACGCCTCTTCGGGACCGAGCCAGGCTACGCTGGTCACGCCCGTTTCAGTGACGTTGCCCGCAGCGTGTGAAAACCAGTCGTTAGTTCAACTGCGCATCATTACCGCGAATGCCGCTGCTATCGATGAATGGATCGGCATTGACGACATAAACGTTATTGCCGGCAGTGGCACGAGCGTTCCGTCCGGCATTGGCTCCGCGACTCCAAACAATCCGAACGCGGGGGACGCTGTACTTTTGTCGGTTACGGTTGCCCCTGGTTCCAACCCCACGAGCACAAATCTTGCAGTAGAGACCGACCTGACGACTATTGGCGGATCTGGCACGCAGGCTTTTTTTGATAACGGTACAAACGGGGATGTAACAGCTGGGGACAACGTATTTTCCTTTGCGACGAATGTAGTGGGCGGCACTACGTCCGGTATCAAGCTGTTGGGTTTTCGGGTATTCGATGCTGAGGCAAGAGAATCTACCGGGAATATTCAGCTCACAGTTCAAGGCACGTCAAATCCGAGTGGCACGGGCAGTGCCAGTCCAAGCTCTGTATCACCCGGCGGGTCGTCTTTGTTGAGTTTTACCGTTGTGCCGGGCACTCTTCCCACAAGTACCGGCATTGTTGTAACGGGAAATCTTTCGAGCATCGGCGGTAGTTCAACTCAGGTTTTTACGGATAACGGCAGTAATAACTTTTCGTTCCCTGTTACCGTTCCGGCTAACGCAACGGAGGGGTTAAAGACTTTTCCAATAACGATTGCCGACGCTCAATCCAGAACGGGTACAGGCTCTATCTCCCTGACGGTATTGGTGAATGTTTCGCATACACCGTTTGAGCATCGAATAATGGGAGATCCCACAGCCGCCGGAGCTACAGACCAAAATGATTGGCTGATCGCACGTAACCAATACGTCGTCGGCTACAACTGCAGCAAGGGAATTGCCAATTGGGTCGCGTGGCATATTGATGCGAGCTGGCTGGGTTCGGCGAACCGGACGGATAACTATCGGGCAGACACGTCCCTTCCGCCCGGCTGTTATCAGGTCCAGGGAAGTGACTATTCCGGCAATGTAAACAACGGCGGATTTGATCGCGGACATATGGTTCCGTCCGGGGATCGCACAAATTCTGTTCCTGATAACGATGCGACGTTTCTCATGACCAATTTCATTCCACAGGCCCCGCAGAACAATCAGGGTCCGTGGAATAACATGGAAAACTACATACGTGGCGAGATCACAGCCGGCAACGAAGTGTATACATGGATGGGTAGCGCCGGACAAGGCGGCATCGGTTTGAGTGGATTTGCAAACACAGTCGCGAACGGGCGCGTTGTCGTTCCCGCCTATGTCTGGCGTGTGGTGATGGTGCTACCGGTCGGCTCAAATGACCTTTCCAGAGTTGATGTGAACACTCGTGTATTCGCGGTCCTGACGCCAAATGTTCAAAATGCCAGTGGTCTGAACACTAACTGGATGACGTACATATGTCCGGTCTCGAAGATCGAACAGCTTACGGGGATGAACTTCTTTAGTAATGTCCCGGCTGCGACGGCGAATATTCTGAAACAAAAGATCGATCCGATCCTTGCCGCACAAACGGTCGGATCGGGAACTGTCACAAATCTCAGTGTCGCTTATCCATTGACGTATATGACCGGCAATGTGACCGTTACGGGTAATTTGGCGCTGGGTCCTGAGTCGCTTATCACGACCAACACTTTTGGTACTACAAATTACAAGATCACGCTCGGGCCTAATGCTACGGTTACGCGGTTAAACAGCGGCATGGTCAATGGTACCCTCGAGCGGCAATTCAACAGTACAACGGCGTTTACTTTCCCGGTGGGAACTCACGACGGGTATTCGCCGGTTACGGTCAGTCCTACGGCTCTCGGTACTAACCCGTCGTCGATTGCGGTGACACCGCATAATGTCACTCATCCAAATTCGCCAGATCCAGGGTTCACGCTAAAGCGATATTGGACACTTACTGAAACCGGCGACATCACCGCAAATCTCCTGTTCAAGTATGTGGAGACTGACATCCCGTCAGGAGTGACTGAAAGCACATTGGCTCTGCATCGGTATGAGGGTTCTTTTTCGGTGATAAACGGAGCGGTGCTCGACACGACGGCGAATACAGCTAGTACTACCACTCCGATCAGCATCTTTTCGGATTGGACGTTGATGCGTCCATTTGCGCCCGCGACTGACCTTACCGTCACCGGCCGCGTACTCATTCCCCGCGCCGGCGGTATTGGCGCCCATAACGCAAGGGTGACATTTGTTGACCAGCTGTCCGGCGCGATAAGAACCGCCTTTACAGATGCTCAGGGCAATTACAGTTTTGATAACATCACCGGCGGCACGACGTTCAATGCCAGCGTGTCGGCGCGGGGGTATGTGTTCCCGTCGCGCTCGATCCAAGTGAATTCGAGCCTTGCAAACGAAAACTTCACCGGGCAAAGACACCCGGCGGGAACGCCGAGAATCGACTATTAGATATGATGTACAGCCAGATCAAATATTTCCAGCGCATAGCCGCCACATTGTTTTTGGTCATCGGGTGCGCAGCATTCGCCTTTGGCCAGAAAGAATACAAGATCTCAGAGATCCAGGGTGACAAGGGAACGTCGCCGCATGTCGGCGAAACCGTTCGTATTACCGGTGTCGTCACCGCGATCGTCGCTAAGGGGTTTTACATTCAAACGCCCGACGGCCAGACCGACAATGACCCTAAAACATCCGAGGGCATCTACGTCTATGGCGAGAACAGCGTCGGTTCGGTTTCGCTTGGGGCGATGGTGACGGTTGATGGAACGGTTACAGAGTTTCGCCCGCGAGGTGAGAAAATATTTCTGAGCATCACCGAGATCACACGTCCCACGGTCAAAGTTATCTCTAAAGACAATCCGCTGCCCGCTCCGATAGTGCTGACGGCAGCCGAGCTTGATCCGCGCGGAAAGCTCGATCAGATGGAGCGTTTTGAAGGGATGCGGGTCAGGGCCGATATTGCCGTAGTCGGTCCGACCGGCGGCTTTACAAACGAAAAAACGGGCAAATCGACATCTAACGGCGTTTTCTATGCGACGCTACAGGGTACGCCTCGTCCGTTTCGCGAACCCGGGATGGATGTACTGGCGATCATTATCGATAAGCTGCCGGCCACTACGCCAGCCTTTGATATGAATCCGGAGATCCTGCGTGTCGACAGCCGTGCCCAAACGGGGTCACAGCCCATCGACGTTCCTGCCGGAGCGACGATCAAAGGTATGACGGGTGTGATCGACTATTCGCGAAAATTTTACACCCTGATGGCTGATCCTAAGCAAGCGGCCCCCGAGAACGTAAAGGGTTTTGTGCCGGTCAGTCCCGCAGCGGAGCGTGAGGTGACGGTCGCGAGCTTTAACATCGAGAATTTTTTCGACGACGAGGTGAATTCCAAAGAGATCGAAAAAGAGACGATCGTGGCGAAAGATGAATTCCAAGGCCGTCTGAACAAAGCTTCGCTGGCGATCCGTAATGTGCTTTCGATGCCTGACGTCATCGGTATCGTCGAGGTCGAAAATCTCAGGGTGCTACAAAAGCTCGCCGATAAGATCAACGCTGACGCTGTAGCGGCCAAACAGCCTGATCCTAAATACGTCGCATATCTCGAGGACGGCAACGATATTCGCGGAATCGACAACGGCTTTTTGGTCAAATCGAGTAAGGTCAAGGTCATTGAGACCAAGGCTCTCGGCAGTAAAGAAAAGCTAAATTACGGCACCGGATTTCCGGACGAAAAGCTATACGACCGACCGCCGTTTATGCTCAGGGCCGAGGTCGCCGATGCTAAACTTGGCAAGCCGTTTGCCTTTACGGTGATCGTCAATCATTTCAAATCTTATCGCGGTATCGATGACGACAAAGACGGCGACCGCGTTCGCAACAAACGCCGATTAGAGGCCGAGTGGCTTGCAAACCTCGTTCAGGAACGTTCAAAGGCCGACCCGACGGAGCGGATACTCGTGTGCGGTGATCTTAACGCGTTTCAGTTCAACGACGGTTACAACGATCTTGTCGGCATCTTAAAAGGTAAATCGGATCAAAACGTACTCGTACCGTCAAAGACCGCTTACGCGACAGGGCTCAGGGCGCTTATCGATTCAATGCCAAATCCGAACAACCGTTATTCCTACACTTACGATGGTTCGGCTCAGGCTCTCGATCACATGCTCGTCAATAAGCCGGTCTATGCAGGCGGTGCGATCAAGTTTGGTTATGCGAGGGTTGATGCTGATTTTCCGCTCGTGTGGGCGGATGATTTTAACCGGCCTGAAAGGCTGTCGGACCACGACGCTCCGGTCGTATTTATGTCGATGGACCCACTGCCGCCGGCACCTAAACCGGTAGCCACGCCATCGCCGACGCCTTAAATCTTTTCCAAAATAACCTCGGCGACCGCGTGTTCGGTCGTGTGGGACATCGAAAGATGAACTCGGTTTGCGCCGAGTTTTTCTAATAATACGGCGGCTTCACCGGTAATATTGAGAGACGGGGCACCATTCTCATCCAAAACGATCTCGATATCTTGCCATGCGATCTTGCCGCGCCAGCCTGTCTTCAAAGCCTTAAGAAAAGCCTCTTTTGCAGCAAATCGCCCGGCGTATGATTGAGCTGCAGCAACACCCTTGCTTTCGCAATATTCGCGCTCAGCATCGGTAAAAACGCGCGCCGAAAAACGCGGGGTTCTGGCGATGGTGTCCCGGATGCGGTAGACTTCTGCAATGTCGATGCCGATGGATAAGATCATAGATCAGGCTACTGAACACGAACAACAAATTCTAACCGATAAAGGCTTTTACTGGCGAGAGCGTGACGGCGTTAAGGTACTCGTCTGTAAACCGCTGGAGGTCGCGGGGTTTGCTAATGGCTTTTCGACGCGCATCGGCGGCGTGTCGCGGTTTCCCCGAGATGATCTGAATCTAGCTGGGTTTAACGAAGACGAAGCCGAGAATATCCACGAGAATCGCCGCCGTTTCTTAAATGCGTTTGATGGTGATTTTCAACTCGCGACCGTATGGCAGATTCACGGGGACACGGTTAAAGTGATTAACTCGTACGACGATATCGGCGAGTCGGATGACCACGCCGACGCTGTTCTATCAGATCTGACCGGTATTTTAGCCGGAGCCAAAACTGCCGATTGCGTCCCGGTTTTCATCGGTGATCCGGTCACCGGAGCCTATGCGGCGATCCATGCAGGCTGGCGGGGAACTGTCGCATCGATAGTTCAGAAAACAGTTTCGAAAATGACGGAGCTTTACGGCAGCGATCCGGCAGATCTGATCGCGGCGATCGGCCCGGCAGCGAGCGTTTGTCATTACGAGATCGGTGAAGATGTAATGAGTGCCTTTGCCGAAAATTTTGCGGGTAGCGAGAAATACTTTACGCCGACGCGTGAGGGCCACGCTCGTGTCGATCTGCATCTCGCCAATCGCGACCAATTAATCGCAAGCGGTGTGGCGGACACAAATATCCATACCGCTCCATACTGCACGATGGAGCGGCCGGACCTATTTTTTTCTTATCGTCTGGAAAAACAAAAACTCGGCAAGACCGGCCGACTATTGTCGGTGATCGGCCGACAAAATTAGTTGACCTTTGCGGTCAGCGTTATCTGTTTGCTTTTTGGAGCATAACAGACCTCATTGGTGCATGCCTGATAACGGACGGTGACGTTCACCTTGATGGTGCGGCCGCGAAACGTTGCGGGGACAGTCACATTAAAGCCAAAACGAACACGTCCCTCGTATACATTCAAAGGCTTTTCCGAAAATTCAAATTTACGATTAACGCCCCGAGGATAGCTGACGCCTCCGATCTTAGCGTCCTTTGACGAAGCGCGAACGGTTGTGGGAATGGCGTATTCGCCGCCCGGACGGCTCGAATTTGTGTGTAGCCCGCCGGGAATACTCAATGTCACAGTCGCACGTGCCGCAGTGCCGCGGGTCACGGTTCCATTAGCGATCGAACCGCTAACGCTCACGTTTTGAGCACTGACACTCGAAAAATGTCCAGCCAAGACAATGGCCGCCAATAAAATTCCCGCTCTGATAATTTTTTGCATCATAAGATCACGTCCTTACACGTCACATTCCCATCGGGGAAATAATTATTCTATTTTAGCTCAAAACTGTTGGCAAACGCTTCGATTTTACGCGCGAACTCATCCGAAGTTTCAGCCAGCCGTATCGTCTCGAGCATGTAAACTTGTGAACCCTTCTCCACGATCTTATAAGTTACGCACAGATCATGGCCGTTTTCGTCACGTTTTGCCTCGATCAGACGGTATCGTGTCGGACCGATAATTTCGGTAACGTCATCGACGATCTCGTCACCGTCGTCTGCAAAACCGATAATGATCTGTTGCATACCCACATCGTCTCTAATTGTCAGTCGTACTCGGCCCTGACGGATATCCGTCGCATCGACACCAAACTCTTTCGAATACGTCTCAAAAGTATATTTCGGATCACCGTTTAGGTTATGCAAAAATCCGTCCGGCTTTTGGATGATAAAATCGTTGGTTTCGATGGTCTCTGCTTCAAAAGCCGCCGCCGCGATGCGTTTGATCCGCGTCGATGCCCAGACCATCAGCGCGACGATTATCAATCCTGGGATGAGTATTGCCAACATAAAATATTAAGCCGCGGCCTGAACCAGAGATGGCGAATCTTTCGCCGCAAGCTGTCCGCAAGCTGCATAAATGTCGCGGCCACGCGGGCTACGGACGTAAGCCGACACGCCCCGTGATTCGAGCACGGCTTTGAACCGGGCGACGCGATCCTCGGTCGAAGTGCTGTAATCAAGCTGCTCGGCGCCGTTGTGCGGGATGAGATTGACCTTCACGCGTCGGAGTTGATAGCGTTCGAGCAGGTCGGCCAGATCGCTCGCGTCGCGGTCCGAATCGTTGACGCCGCCGAGCATGACATATTCAAACGTAAACCGTTCGCCACGCCTCAGTGACGCTTCAAATTCTTTTGCGGCGGACATCAGCTCGCCTAAATTCCAACGCTTATTGATCGGCATCAACCGGTCGCGCAGCTCGTCCGACGCAGACGAAAGCGAGATCGCCAGATGCGGCCGGTCTTCGATATTTGCGAGATCGTAAATCCGCGGGACGATTCCGGCGGTCGAAACGGTCACGCGGTTTGGCACGATAAACAGCCCGTTCTCATCCGACATGATCCGCAAAGCGGCGATGAGATTTTCAAAATTAAGGAAAGGCTCACCGGCTCCCATTCCGACCAAATTTGTGCCGTGCGGCGTTTCTTCCCCTACGCCGTAAACATCATTAAGGACAATAATTACCTGCTCGACGATCTCGCCGACGGTCAGATTGCGAAGCAGTCCGAGCTTTGCCGTCAGGCAAAAATCGCACTTGAGCGGACAGCCGGATTGCGATGAAAAACAGATCGTATCGCGCCCCTCGGACGGGATAAAGACGGTCTCGACCGGGTTGCCGTCGGTCGTTTTCATCAGATAGCGCCGGGTGCCATCCGTAGAGACGTACTTAGATTCGACGTTTAGCCTCGAGATAACTGCAGATCCTTCGAGCCTCGTTCTAAATTTTTTCGGCAGATCCGTGATCTCATCAAACGACCGTAGCCGTCGCTCGTGCACGGCCTTAAAAACCTGAGTCGCACGATATTTTGGCTCGCCAAAACCTGCGGCCAGCTCTTCAAGCTCCGCCCGCGATAGGCCCGTAATGTGTACTTTCTCGGTCACACATCCATTTTACCGTAAATGGCGAATATCTGCTTATTGAGGGTGTGAACGCTTTGTTAGACTTAGAATAATGGCTGAATATATTTTTAAGACTGTACAAGAGATCGATCTGCCTCGAGCCGAGGTGTTTGAATTTTTTTCAAATGCTGAAAATCTTGAGCGGATCACCCCGCCCGAGCTCGGCTTTAACATCATCACGCCGCTGCCTATCGACATCAAAAAAGGCTCTCTGATTGACTATAAACTTTTCCTGCACGGCGTTCCGATCCGATGGCGGACCGAGATAACGCACTGGGACCCGCCGTTTGAATTTATCGATATGCAGCTCCGCGGCCCGTATAAACAGTGGATACACACGCACCGTTTTACTGAGCCGGAACCCGGCAAAACGCTGATGGAAGACGAAGTGCGGTATCGTCTCCCGTTAGAACCGATCGGCGATATCGGAAAGTTTTTGGTCGGCGGCAAGATAAAAAAGATATTCGATTCGGCGAAAGGCGGTGGATGAGTATTTTCGCGAACTGGCTAAAGCGTCCGCTCAGTGACTTCAAATAGAAACTCAAGTATCTCGATATTTCGACGTGCCTGTTCGACCGTTTCGCCCCACGAAAACAGGCCGTGCCGGCGGATGTAGATGCCGTTGATCGCGGGGTTTTCGAGCAGGACGTTCGAGACGACGTGCGACAGGGCAAGCTGATCCTGCGAATTTTCGACTATCGGCACACGTTCGATATGCTCGTGGCTCTCGACCCCAGGCAAGCCTTTTAACACTTCGTACCCTTGTAAATTAATAGATCCATCAACGAAATACTTATCTGACAAGATCATTCCAGCGACGGTCTGCGAATACAAAATACAGCGCGCACGCGGTCGCAGCCGGTAGATCGACAGGTGTAGCAGCGTCTCATCTGAGGGGCGGCCAAACCCCTGCAATATCTCGGCATCGTCATCAAGCTCGAGAAAATTGGTCTCGTCGAGCGTGCCTTTTTCGTTCCCCGCCGCCGTGATGCACAGACGCATCGGTTTTCGGGCGAGCAGTATTGAGTAGTTGCCACTCGCACCCCGCGACCAGCCGCGGCGGTAAAATTCGCGTCCGGCCTCGGTCAACTCCTGCGTCGGGCTGAGTGGTTGGGAGTCATTTGGCATAGGCTATTCCTCGTCCTCGCGGAGTTTTTCGAGCACTGAAAGGTCTTCGAGCGTAGTCACATCACCCGCGACGCTGCCACTCGTCGCCAATTCTCTTAGCAATCGCCGCATGATCTTGCCCGAACGCGTCTTTGGCAGCATATCGGTAAAGCGGATATCGTCGGGCTTTGCGAGAGCACCGATCTCTTTGGCAACGTGGGCACGAAGCTCGTCCTTCAAATCATCGCCGCCGGTTCGTCCGCCCTCGAGCGTAACAAAAGCTGAGATGGCTTGACCCTTGATATCGTCGGGCCGTCCGACGACAGCAGCTTCGGCGACGGCCGCGTGGCTGACGAGAGCCGATTCGATCTCTGCGGTTCCAAGTCGATGGCCACTCACGTTTATCACGTCATCGACGCGGCCCATGATCCAAAAATATCCACGGCTGTCGCGGCGTGCGCCGTCACCAGCGAAATAAAACCCGGGTATCTCGGACCAGTAAGCCTGTTTATAACGCTCATCGTCGCCCCACAGTGTACGGAGCATCGATGGCCAAGGGTGCGTCGCAACGAGATATCCGCCCTCATTATCGCCGACCGGCTTTCCCGCTTTTGTGACCACATCAAGCATGATTCCGGGAATCGGACGGGTTGCGGTTCCGGGAACGGTCGGCGTTGCTCCGGGCAGCGGCGAGATCATCGCCGATCCGGTCTCCGTCTGCCACCAAGTGTCCACGATCGGACATTTCCCCTTGCCGATGACCTCGTGATACCACATCCACGCCTCTGGGTTGATCGGCTCGCCGACCGTTCCTAATAGGCGCAAACTCGACAGATCGTGCTTTAGCGGATATTGCTCACCCCATTTAATAAACGCACGGATCGCGGTCGGAGCGGTGTAAAAGATGGTGACCTTGTGTCGTTCAATGATCTGCCAAAAGCGGTCAAAATCTGGAAAATTTGGTGCCCCTTCATACATCATCACCGTAGCCCCATTTGCGAGCGGGCCATAGACGACATAGCTGTGCCCAGTGACCCAGCCGATGTCGGCGGTGCACCAATAGACGTCCTCGTCCTTGAGGTCAAAGATGATCTTTGCGGTGTATGCGGTCTGTGTCAGATAACCGCCGGTCGTGTGCAGGATGCCTTTTGGCTTGCCCGTCGTGCCGGAGGTGTAGAGTATGTAGAGCGGATGTTCGCTGTCGAGCGGTTCGGCGGGGCAATGTGCGTCGACGGTATCTATAACCTCATGCCACCAATGATCGCGACCGGGTTTCATCTCGACCTTTGAGCCGGTTCGTTTATAAACGACGATATTTTCAACTGTCGGACAATCGCGGGCAGCTTCATCTACGACGGGTTTTAGTTTGATCTCCGACCCGCGGCGATATCCGCCGTCGGCAGTGACGATCATCTTACAACCGCCGTCATTTACACGGTCGCGGATCGCGTCCGCCGAAAATCCGCCAAAGATCACCGTGTGCGTCGCACCGATCCGCGCACATGCGAGCATCGCGATCGCAAGCTCAGGCACGAGCGGCATATAGAGAGCGACGCGGTCGCCAGTCATGACGCCGTGCTTTTTCATGACGTTTGCGAATCTACAGACCTCGTAATGTAACTGGCTGTAGGTCAGCGTTCGCTGTTCGCCGGGTTCGCCCTCCCAGATAAATGCAGCCTTATTTTTACGCCATGTCGTCAGGTGTCGGTCGAGACAGTTGTGGGCGATGTTGATCTTGCCGCCGACAAACCATTTGGCGTGTGGCAAGTCCCACTCGAGCACCGTGTCCCATTTTTTGAACCAATCGAGGCTCTCGGCCTGTTTTGCCCAAAAAGCCGGCACATCCGCCGCGGCTTCGGCATAGATCCGCTCGTATTCCACAAAGCTTTTAATATGAGCATTTGCGGCAAAATCAGCGGGCGGCGGGAAGATGCGGTCTTCGATGAGAACGGATTCGATGGCGGTTTGGTCAGACATATCTACCAAGTATAAATTATTGGGCAAACGTGCGTAAACATTATGTTTGCGAGCGGCAGCGGCGGATTTTGGAATCGACGTGTTAGCGTGTAAAATCGGCGAAGAAAATCCGACTAAACCCGAAAAAATGCCCCTGCTCGAAATGCGAAATATCGTCAAGGAATTTCCCGGTGTCCGGGCACTCGATGGCGTCAGTCTTACGCTCGACGCGGGCGAATTTCACTCGCTTGTCGGTGAGAACGGAGCCGGTAAATCGACGCTGATGAAGGTGTTGTCGGGAGTATATCCTGAGGGACATTTTACCGGTGAGATCTTTGTTGATGACGCGGTGCGGCATTTTAGCGGGATCCGCGATTCTGAAAAAGCGGGTATCGCGATCATTTATCAGGAGCTGTCGCTCGTTAAGGAATTGACTGTCGGTGCAAATATTTTCCTCGGCCGTGAGCCGTCGCGTTTTGGTATCGTCAACTGGTCGGAGCTGTACCATCGAGCCACCAAACTATTACAGGATCTAAATTTACCTATAGATCCTCGAGTGAAAGCCGGGAGCCTCGGCATCGGCCAGCAGCAGCTCGTCGAGATCGCAAAGGCTCTGTCACAAGACGCGAAAATTCTCGTTCTCGATGAGCCGACCGCCGCGTTGACCGAATCCGAGGTCGAGACACTTTTTGGCATTCTGGAAAAGCTGCGCTCACGCGGCGTCGGGATGATCTATATCTCGCATAAGCTCGATGAGGTCTTCCGGATTAGCGACCGTATCACCGTGCTGCGTGACGGCAAAACGGTCGCCACACACACCGCAGCCGCGACAAACAAAAACGATATCATCGCCGCGATGGTCGGACGCGAGGTGGGTGATATTTTTCCGGTTACAACGCATTCTCCCGGAGCCACTGCTCTGAGTGTCACTGGCCTAACAGCATACTCCGCAGATATTCCAAATAAAAAGGTGGTTGATAACGTGTCTTTCTCCGTTAAAAAAGGTGAGGTGTTTGGTATTGCGGGGCTAATGGGCGCCGGGCGAAGCGAATTGCTGATGTCCGTGTTCGGCGCGTGGCGCGGCAAATATACCCGCGATATCGAGGTCGATGGCCGGCCGGCTAGGATAAATTCGCCGTCGGACGCGATCGATAACGGCATCGGGTTTGTCACCGAGGATCGCAAACGGTTTGGCCTGATACTCGAACAAACCATCATCGACAATATGACGCTCGCGGGTCTCAAACGACTCTCCGGCCGCGTTATTACAGACCACACGAGAGAAAATCACGCAGTCGCAGGGCCGATGAAGAGCCTACGGATCAAAGCAAATTCGCCGCTGACCATTGCCGGAACATTGTCCGGAGGTAATCAGCAAAAGATCGTTTTGGGTAAATGGCTGCTGACAAATCCGTCGGTGCTATTTCTCGATGAACCGACACGCGGGATCGATGTTGGGGCAAAACAGGAAATTTACGCGGAGATAAACCGCCTTGCCAAAGAGGGAATGGCGATCGTGCTGGTTTCATCGGAGCTGCCCGAGGTGCTCGGATTGTCGGACCGGATCATCGTTCTGCACGAGGGCAGAGTGACGGGCCAATTTACCCGCGAAGACGCAACGCCGGAAAAGGTCATGGCAGCGGCGACCGGTAATCATTAACAGAATGCAAGAAGCGAAAACATCACGAATAAACGCGTCGGCTCTGAGAGCATACATAATGCTCGCCGTCCTCGGCCTGATATGGATATATTTTCACTGGGCGACGCCGGGCAACACTTTTTTGACCGCCCGAAACCTGTCAAATTTGATGACGCAGATGTCGGTGACCGGTATTATCGCAGTGGGTATGCTGATGGTGATCGTTTCAGGCAACATCGATCTGTCGGTCGGTTCGGTCGTTGGGTTTGCCGGCGGCATTGCGGCATTTCTAATGACAACGTGGGGTTTCGGGCTTCCAGTGGCGATTATTGCGGCAATGTTGGTCGGTGTCGCCGTTGGGGTTTTTCAGGGTGCTTTGACGGCATATCTGAATATTCCGGCGTTCATCGTAACGCTTGGTGGGCTGCTGGCTTGGCGTGGAGCGGTCAAATGGCTGCTAGGCGGTAATACGATACCGGTGGCGGATGAGACTTTTAAGGCGATCGGTAATGCTAATATTCCCATGACGGTCGGTTGGGTCTTGGCGGGGATCGCAGTCTTCGCGGTCATTTATTCGGCATACCGTCGTGCAAGCTCCGTGCAGCAATACGGTTTAGGCGAAGCTAATTACAAAGGCGAACTGCTCAAAGCGATCATCCCGGCTGGGGCCGTCATTGCATTTATCGCCGTGATGAACGCGTGGCAAGGCGTGCCCGTGCCGGTGATGATAATGCTCGCCGTTGCTTTGCTTGGGGCGTTTTTGACCAATTCGACAGTCTTTGGCCGCTATCTCTACGCCATCGGCGGCAATCCGGACGCCGCACGGCTTTCGGGGATAAATAACAAGCGAAATATCGTTAAGGTTTATGCTCTGCTCGGCGCCTTTACCGGCGTTGCTTCGCTGATATTCACAGCCCGCGTCGGCAGTGCCGCACCGGATGCCGGTGTGCTAAAAGAACTCGATGCCATCGCCGCCTGCGTCATCGGCGGAGCTTCTCTTATGGGCGGACGCGGCACGATCTTCGGAGCGTGTCTCGGAGCACTGATAATGGCGACCCTCGATAACGGCATGTCGCTACTCAACGTCCGCGATTTTATGCAGGATATCATCAAGGGCTCTATCCTCGTCGCGGCAGTCGGACTTGACATGGTGGGCCGAAGGCAAGGTTAACCCCCAATAAAACTCATCGTCCTTGAAGGCTGAACGAATTCCCTGTCGTTTATGTAATGACGAGGTTCTTTTTTCATAACTGCGTCCTCGATAAAACCGACGATCTCTACACGGGTCGAGCCGCTGCGGACAAAATCGCGGAGGTTGTGTTCGGTGGTGGAAAAAAGACAGGTTCGGATCTGGCCGTCGGCGGTGAGTCGGATGCGGGAACAGGCTCCGCAAAACATTTCGGTCACGGGTGCGATGATCCCGATCTCGCCATTTGCTCCGTCGGCAAATTCATATTTCCAAGCTGTTTCGCTGCCGCGCGATGTCTCTTTTAGTTGCAGAGGATAGACGGCGTTTATCGTCTCGTATATCTCTTTGCCGGGAACGACTATCTCGCGAGACCAATCATGGCCGCTGTCGAGCGGCATAAATTCGATAAACCGCATTGCTACATCGTATTCGCGGGCGAAACGGGCAAACGCAACCATTTCATCGTCGTTGCGTCCGCGAACGAGCACTGCGTTGATCTTTACCGGTTCAAATCCAAAAGTTTTCGCCGCGTCGATCGCCGCATAGACCTTATCAAGCGCATCGACGCCTGTAATGTCGATGAATCGGTCGCGGTCGAGGCTGTCGAGACTGATCGTGACGCGGTCGAGTACGGCGGCTTTTAGCGCTGCGGCATGTCGCGGAAACTCGTGTCCGTTCGTCGTCAGTGCGAGATCCTTTAATACAGGTTTGAGCTTTGCAAGTTGTTCGACAAGTGACACGATGCCCTTTCGCAGCATCGGTTCACCGCCGGTTAGTCGGATCTTTTCTATGCCCAACGACACAAAAATATCCGAGAGATACGCGATCTCTTCGAAAGTGAGTATGGTCTCTTTTCGGGCGAGCGGAGGTTCGCCGTTTGGCAGGCAATAGAAACAGCGGAAATTGCAGCGGTCGGTGAGCGAGATACGCAGGTCGCGTATTGTCCTATTGTAAGCGTCGCGAAGCGGCATGGCTCAATCATACATCATTTTCTAAGGGCCTTTGCATTGCGTTTTAGGCCTGTAAGTTTTGTGCGTTTGATAGCAGAGCGGCGAAATCGCGTCACATATTCGTCGTGATCCATTTCGACAAGAGAATCGAGATCGAGTGAGGTTTCGCCGTTTCGAGGTTCAAAACGATCTTCGTTTGTCGGCTGCTCAAAACGGTTCCACGGACAGACGTCCTGACAGATATCACAGCCGTAGATCCAGCCTTCGAGATTGTCGGCGATGTCGGTCGGCAAAGTTTCGTCGCGCAGTTCGATCGTCGCGTAGGAGATGCATTTACGCGAATCCACAACGTATGGAGCGACTATGGCGTTTGTAGGACAAGCGTCGAGACAGGCGGTGCAAGTGCCGCAGTGATCCTCAACTATGGCAGTGTCGTATTCCAACTCGATATTTAGTAACAGCGAACCAATAAAGACCCACGAGCCAAGCTCTTTTGTGATGACGTTAGAATGTTTCCCTAACCAGCCCAGACCGGCTCGAACTGCCCAGGCTTTGTCCATCATCGGTGCCGTGTCGACACAGATCTTGCCATCGACTGACGGGTCTTCTGACTTTATCCAGGACAATAGTTCTATCAGCTTTTCGCGAACGACATCGTGATAATCCTCGCCCCAGGCGTACCGCGAGATCTTGCCCGTATTGGCATCAGACTTATGCTGATGTGGGGTGAAGTAGTTTAGTGCGACGACAATAACGGATTTTGCTTTGGGGTATAAAACACGGGGGTCACTGCGCTTTTCTGGCGCACGCTCCATCCACGCCATTTCGCCGTGAAAGCCGCGATCGAGCCAGTCGCCTAAATGCGCACGTTCATCTAAAAGCAGCTGGGGAGCAACGATACCGACTTTAGAGAAGCCGATCTCTGCTGATTTGAGCTTTATCTTTTCAGCGAATGAGCGCATACATCGATTATCGACAAAAAAGGCCGGATGGCTAAAACCACCCGGCCGTAATTTATGTTCTAAGAGATACTTAGAAGCTGAATTTCGCTCCAAACTGGAACTGACGCGAATCATATGCAGCTGTCGGGCGGCTGTAATATTTACCATTCCCTGAACGCTGGCCAAACGCATTTACGTCTGTAAAGAACGGCGTTGCAGACCCTTCGTTAAACCGGTTGAAGAGGTTAAAGCCCTCTGCGATCAGGTCAAGGCGCATGTTCTCACCAAATCGGATCGAACGAGCAACACGCAAGTCGACTGAGAAAAATGCGTGCGTCCTTCCGCTATTTCGCCCCAAATTGCCCACCGAGAACCGACCATCTGTGATAAGCGGGGTGATGCAACCGGTCGTACCAGGAACACAAAGGCTGCCATCGGCATTAACGCTAGGGCGATCAGTCTGTGACGATTGATCGTTGTTCGCGTCAACGTTAGTGATGATGTTGAAGGGCCGACCTGATGATACCTCAATGATCGGTGTGACGGTCCAATCCGACAGGAACCTGTGCCATCCGTCACCCGTTCTCCATGCTGTCGGCGACATCCACACGCCGCTGAATACAAAACGATGTCGCTGATCAAAGAGCGAGTCAGATCTTTCTGCCCTAAAATTACTCGTATCCTGAGGGATGAGTAGTGTCTGAAGGTCGGAGGAATCATCGATCGAATGCGACAGAGTGTAGCTCGTTCGGAATGCCAGGTTGTTTGAGAACCGGCGATTAAACTCAAGATTGAATGCCTGATATTTCGAATTACCATCCGAAACCTGAGCATTCACGGCACCAAAAGGAGTGATAGCTCCCGGTGTTCGTAGGCTGCCCGCCAATTGCGAATCCAAAACCGCTTTGGTTACTCCGCCACCCGAGAGAGCAAATGCGAGGAAATAGTTTGGTGCGTTAGGACGGAAGAAGTTTGCAATTGCGGGATTTACGACGCGTCCGGTCGGACATGCCGCGACCATACCCGGAATAACGACCGTGCAGCCCACGCCGGTTGGTGTGCCTGGTGCGGTCGTTGCGATCGAAACAGTTGACACTTGCTGGGTTGTCGTTGGCAAGGCTCCACCGTTGTAACGCTGGTAGTTTTGGATCTGAAGTGCAGTGTTCGGTGCGTTCAGATCTGTTGGGTGCGGCAAATGATGTGCTCCTACGAAGATGTACGATCCGGAGATCGACATATTGCGGCTGAGCTGACGCTCAACTGAAAAGTTTCCCTGAGTTGCCGAGGCGTATTCAAAATTCTTTGATACCGGTAATGAGAAAGGCAATACCGCCCCAAACCCGGAGTATGTCTGGTCGTTGAAACGCATACGGCCAAATTGATATTGGGCTGAAGCCGCAACGCCGGGTGTTGTAGGGCTACCAAGTGACGTACATAGAGTAGCGTTTGAACCCGAGTTGCCGCAGACGGTGCCATGGAATACTAGTGCTGCGTTGAGCAAATTTGTATTACTTGGAACCGGGCTGCCGGCGGTCAACACTGCTTGTTGCTGCTGGGCCGCATCAGCAATGTCCGAGTTGAACGCAACCGCGAGGAGCGGGTGGTCATAATAGAGGCCAAACGACCCTCGTACGACTGTTTTGCCGTCACCGGCAACGTCATAAGCGAAACCGAGACGCGGTGCCCAATTGTTATTATCACGGGGAATCCCCTGCTGAACATTGAGAGCGTCCTGAGCTGTTAGAACATCAGCAGCCGAAAGAGTTATGTTCGTCAACGGATCTTTGATGCCGACCGGAGCAATTGTCTCAGTCAACTCGACATCGTAACGAACACCGTAATTCAATGTCAGGCGGGAAGTAACTCTCCACGAATCCTGAGCGAAAAATGCGAGCGGTTTGTTTTTGATCACGCTATCCGGGTTACCAAAACCTTGAATGTAGGTCGATGGCAGGCCAAGACCGTAGCTCTGGACCGGAGTAAACGAGGGCAGGCCTGCAAAAGCAGGGTTGAGGTTGCTAGCGGCAAAATCCCCAAAATTAAAGAGGGCCGCAAAGTTAAGCTCAAAATGGGCACGAGGAATGTTTACAAAATTGATATCACCGCCAAATTTTAACGTATGGTTTCCAATGACCCAGTTATAGTTATTTAGGAACTGGTGACGGTTCTCGAGACGGTCAACGGGTGAGAAAAGCTCACGGCCGATAAACGCAGTACCCGAGATGTTAAACGCGACTGCTTCACCATTTTGTGACCGGAACTGGGTATCACGTCGGCCAAAACTATAGCGGAATTCGTTGGCCGTTGTACTGGAAAGTACCGAGTTGAGCGCGGCATTGAATGAGATGTCTTTGACGGTTGTTATACCTGTCCTGGAGAAATCATTTTGGCCAAGAGACTGGTTTTGTGACTCTACCTGAATACCCGTGACATTGCCGGTGTTATACCCAAACCTTACGTTCAGCTGATGGTTTGAGTTGATATTTTGATCAACGCGGGTCGAAAAGAAATTTGACCTGTCGGTTACCGGAAAGATGCGATCGAGGCTATTCAGAGCTCGAAATGCGATCGGCAACCCGTTTGTACCAACTGTTCCAGTTGGCACCGGAGCTGATGAAAGGATAAAGCGTGCACCGATCGCACCAGGTCCGATCGGTGATATCACCGGACAGACGCTACCGTCATTTGGACTGGTCAGCGGGTTTGTGCCGGTAAGGGCAGTTTGTCCGCCGCTCGATGCAAAGAAAGCATATGCACGTGCCCCGCAGATATTAGCGCCGACACCTGTTGCAACCAGCGCGTTGATAGCCGCTGCCTGCGCTGCGGTCAAGTTCGTGAAAGTTCTGGCAACGGGATTGACTCCCGCGATCACCGGGATCGTAGCGGATGACGTCAGATTACCAACCACATCGGAGGTAAAAAATCCTGACTCATCACGGCGACGCCCCTCGTACGCCATAAAGAAATGGGTTTTGTCTTTAACGATCGGCCCGCCAAGAGTAGCGCCGAATTGGGTTCTGCGAAAAGCCGGATCAGCAACCGGTGCAAAAGTGTTGCGAGCCTGGATCGATTTATCACGGATAAACCCAAATACGTTGCCGCGAAAATCGTTGGTGCCGCGTTTGGTGACGACGTTGATAACGCCCCCCGTCGCACGGCCAAATTCAGCGGTGTAAGAGTTTGTCGAGACCTGATACTCCTGTACCGCCTCCTGCGAAACGGTTGTGCGTGCCGCGTTGATCGAGTTGTCGGTAAAGTCGGCTCCGTCAACATTGACCTGTGTCGAACGTCCGCGTTGGCCGCCGATGTTCAAACCAGATGTTGGTGCGGGGCCGATGGGCCGGCCGTTGTCGCGGCCTACGGTCGAGAGCGTAAGGGCAAAGCCGGTAGCACTGCGTTCGTTGATGGGCAGGTTAGCGATACTCTGCTGGCCGATAGTATTCGAAACCGAAGATTTGGTCGTTTCGATCAACTGCACGTCATCGCCCGTAATGTTGACGACGGCTGTTGACGCACCTATCTCAAGTTTGATCGTAAGGTCGGCACTCTGTCCGACTGTAAGCTTGACAGGCGAAATAACAACTTTCTTAAAAGTTGCCGCTTCGGCCGTGATCTCATAATCGCCCGGCGGGAGACCGATGAACTGGTAGTTTCCCTCGCCATTCGCTGTAACGGTACGGGTGATGCCGTTGCCGATACCTTTAGCGGTAACTGTTGCACCAGCTACAACTGCGCCGGTCGGATCCGTTACTGACCCTGAAAGGTCGGCGGCGGTTGCTTGGGATTGCCCCATCGCAGAAACTGCCATAAATGCACAGGCTGCTATTGTGATCAAGATCGATGCCGCTTTGGCGGAGATCCCGGACGAAAATACTCTCATTATTTTTTCTCCTTCGAACCTATTTGAATCCTTATATTATCTGTAGCAAATTCTAGAATTGTGTGGCTTGGATCATTGTGAGCCGTCCCCACTGTTCTCGTTTCGGCAAGCCGCGAAGCGATATTTACTAACGTCTTGTCTTACAGATAATTGAACGGAAATGAATTGCTTTGAACTTTTTACCCCAAAAACCAATTTTAGGCAAGCAAAAATGTAATATTTTTGTAATTCGGTACGAAATAAATTGGATTTACTAATATTACCCATTTTTACGGCAAAACCAAGCTGATAATAGCGTTATACCTGCGTTGGACGTGACGGGTTTTTTTGTCTTCTGCGGCAACGCCCGCTAGGCGTTGTTTTGGTAAGATGTTCGTGTCCCGCGTGCCGATATTTTTGGCCCAAATATTATGAAGATAATACCTCTATCGATCCCGACGCCGTTCTATGTCGGCGACGTCAACGTCTATCTGGTCAAACAAGATCCGTTGACGCTGATCGATGTTGGGCCAAAGACGCCTCAGGCGGCGGCGGCGTTGAGGGAAAAGCTCGCCCAGAACGGTGTTCAGTTTTCGGACGTTTGTCGGATCGTCCTGACACATGCGCACGAGGATCATTGCGGATTGGCCAAGCAGGTTCGTGATGAGGCAAAAAATGCCGAGGTTTTTATCCACGACTGGGAGACCGGCCATCTTTTTGGTAGGCTCGCTCACGATGAGCATCGCCAGCTCATGCTGCGATCTGGCGTGCCGGATGCCGTTTTCGAAGAGATGAGGTCACTTTATGAAGACATTAGTCTTTTGACTGATTCTCTTGATGTGGGTGATCTCAAGCCGCTGCATGACGATATGGAGCTTGAGTTCGACGGCGGTTCACTGCGGGTGCTGCACACGCCGGGGCATACGCCGGGGTCGTGTTCATTTGTCCGTGAGGCCGACCGCACGCTTATCTGCGGCGACTGCGTGCTAAAACGCATCACGCCAAACCCGATACTCTCTCCCGACCCGATCGACCCGTCTAAGCGTTTTCCCTCGTTGGCCGAATATCTTGTGAGCCTCGCCCGGCTTCGCAGTTTTTCACCCACACTTGCTCACGGCGGCCACGGCGAACCTGTCACAGATTTCGAAGAGATCTTTCACCGCTACGTTCGTGCGATCGACGAGCGGCAGAAAAAGGTCATTGCTCTGGTGTCAAACACCGGCGTGACCGCTTTTGAGGTTGCCAAACGCCTCTTCCCCGATTCGTTCGACCATGACGTGCACAGATTTTTGGCAATCTCAGAGTCGATCGCACATCTTGATTACGCTGAGTCTGAGGGCAAGGTTGGTGTTGAGGTGAGCGGCGGGGTGGAATTTTACCGGCCAAATTAAGCAACTCGAAGTTTCATTGCCGAGCTTTCGGCCATTCCACCTATCGTTTCGGTTATCTTTGTGATGCCATCAAAGCCGGGGAGCTGGCGGACACGTTGGGTCACCGCCTTATCGAGACCGGCGATCGCCCCGTCCTCGGCAAAAAGTGTTCCGATCGTATATTCCGTGCGGCTTTTGGCAAGTGAACCTTGCCCGACCGGTGCCCAAAAATGATCGATCACCCATCGCGCCATCTTTTGGGCAAAAGGGCTCCGCTGCAATTCGAGCCTTGCGACGCTGCGGTAAAACTGTGCGTGGATCGCCTCTTCGCGAATGATGCCATTAACGATGTGGGTCAAAACCGGATGGTCAGCGAGAGCGATCAGACGGCGATAGCCCATCGCAGCTTCCATCTCGTGAATCGCTCCAAATGTCATGTGCGTGGCGGTAAATTTCTTGCCGACCAGATTTGTAATGATCGACAGGAAATAGGCGTTCGCGTTATACGATGTTGTTACAGCCTTGCGGACTTGTTCTTGCCAGTTGTCGTCGGTCTTGTATCCGATCTCGTTAAGAAACCGGTTGAGCACCTCGCCGTGAGTTATTTCCTCGACGCCCCAACGCTCCATAAATTTGCTGATGTGCGGGTCTTTCCCGGTCGGCGTACGGAGCAACTCTCGGTGATACATGTCTGTCAGTGTTTCGACATCGCGCATGTACAGCAGGATCGGTATCAACTTTTTATCGACATGCGTATCCTTTACTTTGTCCCACTTGATGGCGTTGATAAAATCGGGCGTCAGAGAACGCTCCTGCTTTTCAAACCAATCTAAGACATCTTTGTTCGTCTCAAAGCTCATAAGGCAAGATCAAAAGCAAACCCAAGGTAAATTAGCCGCAACTTACTTTCACTTAACCACTTAATTCGCAAAACTTCTTATTTCGGATGCGCGAAACGGTAACCGTAATAATATAATCGAAAATATGAAAAAGTTGTATTTTATTGTCCTAGTTATTATAACCTCTGTGTCAATCACCGCCGCCCAGCAAAAATCGCTTGCGGTCGCGGGGGAGCGTCACCTTACTAATATCAAACAGCTCACATTTGGCGGCGAGAATGCCGAGGCATATTTTTCTTCAAACGGAAAACAACTGATATTTCAGTCAAAGCGCGACGGACGCGGGTGTGACCAGATCTATCGGATGAATATCGATGGCTCAAAAGTAAAAATGGTATCGAACGGCGATGGCCGCACGACATGCTCGTACTTTTTCAAGGGCGGCAAAAAAGTGCTCTATGCATCGACGCATGGCGGAGCGAAAGAATGCCCTCCAAACGCTGATATGTCGCAGGGTTATGTGTGGGCGGTTTATCCTGACTATGATATTTACACGGCGAAACCAGACGGCACTGATATCAAGAAGCTGACAAATTCGCCGGGCTACGACGCCGAAGCGACACTTAGCCCAAACGGTAAAAAGATCGTTTTCACCAGCGAGCGTGACGGCGATCTCGATCTATATTCGATGGACACGAACGGTAAGAACGTAAAACGCCTTACAGACGAGGTGGGTTATGACGGTGGAGCATTTTTCTCGCCGGACAGCAAGATGATCGTCTATCGACGCTCGACTTTTAAAACCCCGGCTGAGATCGCGCGGTATAAGAGCCTGCTAGCCAGGCATTTGATCGTGCCGATCGTATTTGAGCTATGGGTGATGAACGCGGACGGAACGAATAAACGCCAGATCACGAGCCTAGGCAGCGGCAGCTTTGCCCCGTTCTTTACGCCGGACGGCAAACGGATCATTTTTTGCACCAACTATTTTGCGACCGATCCGCGTAAACGAAATTTTGACCTCGCATTGATCAATCTCGACGGCACCGGTATCGAACGGGTCACGTTTAATGAGTCGTTTGACGGTTTCCCGATGTTTTCGCCAGACGGGAAAAAGCTGGTGTTCGCTTCGAATCGTAATGCCGCCAAAGAGGGCGACACGAACGTCTTCATTGCGGATTGGCAGAATTAGGCAGTAGATCTTATCCTTGCGTTCATTGCGGCTCTGGCGTTAGAATTCCAACGCCGAGCCGTAATGAACGTAAATAGAGACAAGAAAAACGATCCGGCTCGTTCATCTTGTTATGAAAAAACAAATATACAGCCTCGCGTTTATCTTGGTGCTATCAACCTGTATTTTCGCGCAAACGACGGACAGAGCCGTGGAGAAGATCCGCACATTTTACACGGACATCGCCGAAAAGGCGCGTGCTTGCGAGACCGAGGATGATCAGGGCGAATTTGGCGACCTCTTTATGAACGAGTTCGTCGTCAATAAACGCAACCATCAATGGCGTGCGGTTGGCCGGCATGTCCTAACCTACAAATTTTTTTATCAAATGACACCGGGCGACCGCGAAGACCATATGTATCCGGACCAGCTCGTTATGGTCAAGGTTGAACGAAAAGAATCGGATCGGACATACAATGAGGAGTATCTATATTCGGCAACAGGTGTATTGATGTTTTACCTTCAAAAAGCGGAGGACGACGATCAGGCGCCTGCCGAGAGGCGAGTCTATTTTTCGGGCATCAAGGCAATTCGCATCACCGAGGACGGCAAGACCCGTGACAAACTAAGCGCCAAAGATGCCGCAACGGTCAAAGAGATCGCTGGCGAAAGCGGTAAGATCAAAGACATATTCTTGAGATCCCTGAAACTCAATTGATCTGCGAAATGAAAAAAATTTACTTCTCAATGATCGCTGTTGTTCTGACTCTAAGCTTTGCTTGCGGCGGCGGCACCAAACCCTCTAATGTCGTTCCGTCCACGCCGGCAAACCGGACCTCCGCGACGCCCGTTCCGACGACCACAATTCCAAAGGACGGAAACTATAATGGCAAGGGCAAAGTGACAAAGATAAACGCCCAGCTTGGCTCGGTCGAGCTCGACCACGAAGAGATCGCTGGCCTTATGCCTCGCATGATCATGGAATTTTACGTTAAGGACAAGACTCTCCTGAATGGACTCGCGGTCGGCGATTCAGTTGATATCGTCATCGAATACAAGCATCCCGGCGAGACGATAATCAGCATCAAGAAGGTCAAATAATGACGCTCCCGTTTTGCAAATTTCACGGATTTGGCAACGACTATATCGTCATCGAGCGCGACGCTATGGACGCCTCCGTAAATCTCAGCCATTTGGCAAAAGCCATCTGTCACCGCAACACCGGAGCCGGTTCGGACGGCATCGCCGTGCTCGAAAGGCTTGATGGAGCCGAGGCCGAGTACTTTTGCGAGATCATCAATCCCGACGGCAGCATCGCAGGGTTTTCTGGCAACGGCACGCGCTGCGCCGTTGCATATCTTCATTACAAAGGCATTTGGACTCAGACTGATCTTCGCCTGCGAACACGAAGCGGTGTTAAGAATTATCGTTTGATCGACCGTGACGGCGAGGGCGGATTTGTATTTGAGGCGGAGATAGGCAAACCACATTTTGCTAGCGAAGAGATCCCCGTCCTTGTCGAAACCCGCCGCGACCACATCGTCAACGAACCCATCGTCGTCGATAGCCGCCATTACGTTTTTTCGGCGGTCAATGTCGGCAATCCGGTGGTGTGCATCTTTGTCGAGGATTTTAATTTTGACTGGCGAGCCGTCGGCCGCGTGATGGAAACGCACGAGCGTTTTCCTGAGCGTGCCAACATCGTCTTTGTAAAGATCGACGATAGCAACAATATCGAGATCCGTATCTGGGAACGCGGTGCCGGCGAAACCTCTGCGTCAGGCACATGCTCGAGCGCGGCAGCCGTCCTCAGTGCCTTTATGCTCAAGACGGGCCGCAAGGTCTCGGTCCACTCCGAAGGCGGCACGACCGAGGTCCTTTGGCGCGATGACGACGAGATCCTTATCACCGGTCGAGCCGATCTCGCGTACAGCGGTGAATGGCCGGTCTAGATGCATGATCCGCTTCCGCTATTGCGGCACAAAATCAGCCAAGGTTAAATCATTATTGATCTGCACCACCTGCTGACTGAACGTATATCTTCTTTGAGCCACGCTGATCGTGTAGGTTCGGCCGGTACTTACATTATCGAACGTGAAAAATCCCAATCGATTCGTAATCACTGTTCGCGTAACCGCATTTGAATCCGTAAGAGAAACGCGAGCATTCGTTACCCCCCGCCCAGCCGTTGTACGCACACGCCCGTTCACTAAAGCAAGCGCCTCGACCTGGGCTTCAAAAGCGCCAATGTCTGAACCGTCGCCGCCGTTGGGGTTGGGAATAGGTGGATTACCACTGGGTCGCGGGAAGCCGCGTTGATCGGTCATCGAGCCGAAGGAGTCGCCGTTGTCTATCGCCGTGCTGCCCGATAGCAAAGCGCGCGTAAGAGTCGGCCCGCCGTTGTCCTGCAAAGGGCCAAGCATCGGATCAATGGGCGAGCCAGCAGTGCCGATCTGATCGGAGAATTGTGCGGGCGTGATCGTCGCACCGAAGCCGTTTCCGATGAGGTTGAAACCTTCGGAAACAAATGCGCCATTAAGGTCCGGGCCGCTCGGCGAAGAATTCTGGGCGATGAGCGTATTTCTTACGCGCACGGTGCCGCCATTTTGATTCCAGACGCCGCCGCCAAAGTCGGCCGAGTTTCCGGAGATGGTGCTGTTGGTCAGAGTGACGCTGCCGACATTGGTCATAATGCCGCCGCCGCTGTCGCTGTTGCCGCCGGGACCGAGCGCGGTGTTCCCTGAGATCGTGCTATTGACAACATTGAGTATGCCGTTGAAATTAAAAATACCGCCGCCGCTGCCCGAAAGAATCGTATTGAGCGTGTTTCCGGAAATCGTGCTCCCGATCACGTTGAGGGTGCCAGAGTTGTAAATGCCGCCGCCGTTTACCGCGAGATTACCACTGATTGTCATATTGGTGAGAGTCAGGGTACCGGACGTTTGAATGCCGCCGCCGTTGCCGCCGATTCGCCCATTGGCGATAGTCAGTCCCGAGATGTTGGCAATAACGCTGGCGGGAGCGACGTTGAATACGCGGAAGACCGGTGTGCCACCTGCAAAACTGCGCTGCACAGTGAGCAGATTCGCGCCGGGGCCGTTGATCGTTAGACTCTTGTTGATCAGCAACTCAGCGCTCGTCAGGTTGATCTCTCCAGTGACACTCGGCGCAAAGGTGATCGTGCTGCCGGCGCAGACATTGGCGATGACGGCACGGAGTGAGTCTGTGCCGCTATCATTGTTGTTATTAACGATCCGATTGATGGTGTTGCAGCCGGGCAACTGATCGGCCTGCAGCTCGTAGGCGCCGATGTCGCTGCCGTCGCCACCGCTTGCATTTGGAATGACCGGGCTATCAACCGGACGTGCAAAGCCCCGCTGATCGGTATTCGAGCCAAAAGACTTTCCGCCTTCGATCGCGGTGCTGCCGGAAAGGAGCGCGCGGGTGAAGGTTGGCCCGCCGTTGTCTTGCAGCGGGCCGAGCAGCGGATTGACGTTGAGCTGATTGCCGGTGGTAGTGCCGCTGATCGACGTGCCGCTGGTATTGCCGATCAGGTTATAGCCCTGCGATTGGAGAAGGCCATCGAAATCGGGGCGTGACGTCACATCTGTGTTCATGGCAATGATCGTGTTACCGGCAGTGACGCTGCCAGCCACCGACGCCAAAAAAATGCCACCACCACTTCGCGCCGCGTTGTTCGAGATGGTGCTGCTATAGATCTCCGTATGTGCGAAGGTAGCAATGCCTCCGCCGTTTCCGAACGACCCGCCCCCTAAAGACGAGTTCCCTGAAATGGTGCTGTTAGTAATAAACAGGTCGGTGCTAGGGCGGGCGTAAACGCCGCCGCCGCCGAGTGGTCCCGAGTTCCCTGAGATGGTGCTCTTGGTGATCGTGGTCGTGCCGCTATTGCCATAGATGCCACCACCGAACGCTGCCGAGTTCCCTGAGATGGTGCTGTTGGTGATAGTGAGCGTGCCGGCGTTAAAAATCCCGCCGCCGTTGTCGTCGGTAACTCCGTTGGCAATCGTCAGGCCGGAGAGGGTAACGCTGAAGTTCCCACTGATATTGAAGATGCGGAAATTCGGCGTGCCGCCGGCAGTGCTACGCTGGACGGTTAATAGATTGGCGCCGGGGCCGCTGATCGTCAGATTCTTGTTGATCACCAACTCAGCGCTCGTCAGCGTAACTGTCGTGACCCCTGCAGCGAAGTTGATAGTATCGTTCGGCGTCGCCGCTGCGATCGCCTGACGAAGCGTGCAATCAGCTCCCGGACATGTCCCGCCCGCATCGGCCCCGCT
>JBGTII010000049.1:0-45977 GCA_041745735.1 Pyrinomonadaceae bacterium
ATTTTTTGGCTCGTGGGATTGAAGTTTTCAATGATTGCAAGAATATAACTTCCTGCATGTGCATGAGCTTGTTGCCATTCTCGAGCTGTCAAAGATGGCGAACATTGGCTAACCGAACTTTTTACTTCGACATAACGTTTAGCCCTACCTCGTTGAGCAAAAATGTCATACCGAAGTTGCTGTCGAGACACCGGATAAACAGTCCAACCATCAGCCGTTAGAGCATTGGCTACATACTGTTCCGCTTCCCACCCGGTATTGGCAACCGGCGGCGGAGCAGCGGTTGCGGCTAGATTGGGGGCTCCTGGAGCTTGTGCAACACGCGCAGCCCGCCTAGCCGGAAGCGGTGGATTTGGCGGAAGTGGTTGGCCTAAAGCAGACCCAACAACCCAGCCTTGAGATCGTGCGAGCTGACGGTTTAAGTTATTACCCATCGAATCATCAAAATAGGTATTAAGCTCCGTCTGGGAAAAATTAAAATCAGACATGAAATCAGCCAATTGAACATTAGTTCTTGTTCCGGTCGCAATGGATGGATCTGCATCGTGGTATAAAGCGACAATCAAAGGTAGGATAGGTATCCGATGTCCGTTTGGAGCCAGGTAAGGAGCGAAATTCGATATATTTTGCAGATCGAGTAAAGCATAACCATTCCCAGCGGGGTCCTTTCTTAGCCATTTGCGATGACTCTCGTTTCTGTAAGATCCCGTCGGACAGAGCGAGCATCTTGCCCCATTTAGCGACCCTGGAACAAGCGGGCGAAGATACCGACAATTTAGTCGATCCTCGTTTTGAAACGTCAAACTGGAAAGATCAGCTTCAGGAGCATAGCAAACTATGCCCTTTTGAATGTTGAAATTGTTTCGCCACGTATTTTGCGGATATTTCCTTCCGGCGCCAGCCAACCCGGTGCGAGCTAAATAATTGGCTTCGAACAGTGAAAGCACCCCCGCGTCAGGTGGACGCGACATCTTAGCGTAGAGATCGTCAAGTTGTGACTCAAGTATCTCTGAACGCACAAAAGATCCTGAATACATACTGGGAAGACCATTCTGAAAGAACTTTAATGCCAGAAATATTTGAATGAACCGTCCCTTAAAATCGCGGCCGGCAGTTCTTTTATGGACAGTCAGACAGGTCAGAGCGTCTTGATAAAGAACTGGATTTGTTACATTAATCATGCGCTATTTTCCTACATTTCCAGTGTCTCAAGGTATTGTTTAACCGAAATATCACCGCGCATGAGTTTCTGGTAGGGGTTCTGAGGACTGCTCAGATATGCTTTTCTTGACCCGTCCTCACCGGGACGCAGTTTTGGCAGATCTCCCAAAGCCTCGCTTGCGGAAACGGATCGTTTTCCATTAGTACCGTCAAGTGCAGTCAGTTTTTTTGGTGGATTAAAGTCAGGCCATGCAGTTGGAACGCTTAATAGAACGAGGCGCGTCCTTCGCTGAGGAATTCCATACTCTTCAGACTTAAGAATCCATGGGATGAGTTTGTTTCCAACGATTGTCAATTCTTCTTTGATTTGCTCAAAAACTTGCCCCTTATTCATGCTGAGCAACCCCATCACATTTTCGAAAATGAAGCCGTCAGGCCTAATTTCATCTATTAATAGCTTAAATTCGTTGAAAAGGTGGTTTCGCTTATCATCTAAACTTCGTCTATTGCCTGCGGTAGAAAATCCCTGGCAGGGTGGGCCACCTATGACAAAGAGGGGCTCCTCCCAGTTTCTCGCGATTTTTACAGTTTCAACAATTCTCTGAAAAACATCGTCGTCGCGGATATCTCCTGAAACCGCTACTGGATGAACATTAGTACGATATGTGTCGAGAAAGCTCGGTTCAATATCATTAGCCACAATGGGACTCCATCCAGCCCCTTTTGCTCCTAACGATAACCCACCCGCACCACTAAATAAATCCGCAAATTGCCCCTTAAAAGGAAGACTTTGAACTATTTGATATGCAAGGAGCGGCGGCACGGCATTTCCAATCTGCTTTTGAATTGAAGTATGACTACCATGAAAAAGAAACGTATCGGGAAAAGATTGCAGTCTCGCAGCTTCACGTTCAGACAAAACACGATGCTGTCCTCCAATAAAATCATAGTGAAGATGGCACCCATTTCCCGGGCGGTTGTAATAAGTGTTGATAGTATATGATGGTCGTTCGGGGTGGAGGCGTCCGTAATATGTTGATCTACTTCCACTTCCTGCCGCAAACCCTTCTCGAATCGATTCCAGTCGCTTTGAAGGTACGTCCGTCGGAATGTCTTTCCAATTTCCACCCGGTGGGACGGAGATTGCAATTCTTAAGTCGAGTTCACTCAACTTTGCCGTATAGTGGTTCGGTATGCTTTCCGTATTACTCATTGCTTGAACTGGGCAAATTAGCTAGGCAATCCTAAGTTTGCTCTTCATTGAATTCGCCAAATTATCCGGTAAATCGGAGAAATGATTAATTAACGAACTTCGCTCGTATTTTGTTAAAGAAAAAGCATCGGCCAATAGAGCTTCAATTTCAACTTCAGCAGTAGGATTTAGCATCAACGCTTGATCCACAAGGATCGCAAGTCTTTTAACTAATTTTGGATCGTCTATATCGGGCATCCGCACTCCACGAACCGATCCAAGCGAAATATGTCCCGTTCCGAGTCGAGAACGCAATTGAAATTCAAATACTAGGGAATTGAAAATCCCTAGCAGTGCCTTAAGTTTTGATGTGTCACCATCACTAAAATAGCCAACATTCAACGAATTTCCGGTCACAACCCCATTTGGGATAATAGTTGCCAACATACGTCGGACTTGAGACCGTCTCGAGACATCACGCCATGCCAATCTGGAGAAACTACTTGAATGCGGGATCTTCCTCGCTCCTGGGATCACAAAGTCATGAGCAGTGGTAAGCCGTCCGAACCGTTGGACATCCCGCCCTTTTACAAATGGAATCTGACCGGAAGTGGTGACAAAGGATTTGTAATTTGTTTCATCTAACTCGCGTCCCATCCAGAGCTTTCCGCCGTTGGCGATCTCCCATTCGGAAATGGCAGGGAAACTAGCAAATGTATTTAAGAGTTGAAGTTCTTCAAGATTGAGTTCAGTTGGAATACGAAAATCAACCTCATGTAGAGTCTCATGATTAAGACTTATTTTTCCACTCCAAGAGGGTTTTCGGTTGCGGTCATACTTGGTTAAGAGCGGCTCACTAAACTTTTTACCGATACTTTTTTTGAAAACAGTGACGAGTGAACCCTGATCAACTCCATCAAAAGGTTTTGCCTCAGCCGGAAAATAGTTGATAGCCTTAAATTCAACTTGTGAAAGAAGCCATTTGCGCAGGTTTACTGACATTTGGTCGGAGAAAAGTGACGAGGGCAGCACAATTCCACATATGCCTTTAGGGGCCAAAAGGTTAACACTTAACTCAAGTCCGCAACGAGAAAGGTTTGTTCCCCAACCATAGAGTTTTTTCACTGGTTGGGAATAAGGTAAAGCCGCCGCGAGCGAGTAATCATACGAGCGGAGAGCGTGTGTAAATGTGTCTCGTTGTGATTTTGTAAAAGCTCTCAGTTCTCGAATGTCAGGCTTAATCGTCTCCCAGGGTGGGTTGGTAATGACGACATCGTATTTTGCCAATTCAGCGTTTGATTCTAAAAATGAATCCCTCAGGCGCTGTCTAATCGTTCCTTTAAACCCTGTCACTTTGAGCACCTGAGCAACTATTTCACGCGCACTCCGCAGATTATGTTCGCAATTATCCCAAAGCGAAATCTCAATATTATTTACTCGATTAGGCGTATTCAGGAAGAGAGTTTCAATATAGCTAGCGACCAATCGTCCATCACCGCAGAAAGGGTCGACAATCCGTATGTTTGGAGAAAGACCAACAGCCGCGAGGGTTTGCGATGCGAGGGAGATTGCCATCCAGTGTGGCGTAAAATACCGACCCGTTGAGCGCTGAATCAACTTCTTGTCAGAGTGGGATTCTGGATTCAGATGCTTCAAGTGTCTCATGATATTCATTGATTCTAACCGAGTTTGGTTCGGTTCGCATCCACCAACGAACAACTATAAATTCGACAAGCTCTAACCGTACTATCTGCGGGCTACTCATCAGATGTATGATTCTCGATAGCTATTTCTTTGCATCTCGCTCGATGATCGAGCGGTAGAGGGTTGTGTATTCGGTGGCGACGCTTTTGGCGGTGAATTGGGTGGCTAGGTGGTGGTTGTTGGCGGACATTTTTTGGCGGAGATCGGGGTTGTCGAGGAGTTCGGCGATGCCACGACCGGTCGCCACAAACGTCAGATCGAGTCCGGCGTGATGGGCATTACGACAGACTTCGAGCGTGAGCATCTCGGCTCCGTCGCGATTTGTCGAATCCAGGATGTGCAGCACCTTTAGCGTCATTTGCCCGAAAGTAATTTGCGGTAGAGCTCGTTTAGGGTGGCCAGATGGGCCTCGATCGAAAAACGGATGGGCGTTTGCAGCCGTGCCTTTTCTGCAAGCCCTTTCAGCCTTTCCGGGTGAGCCAGTAGAGCGATCATTTTATCGGCGAGATCGTCGGCATCGCCGGTGCGAAAGATCTCGGCGCAGGGGCCTTCGGGCCTGTCGGCACCGACAGCTTCCAATACGGGAGGGATATCGGATGCGATCATCGGCACACCTAAGGTAAGAGCCTCGATCGCCGCAACCGGCAACCCTTCTTTTAGGGTTGAAAAAACAAATAGGTCCAATTCGCGCAAGATATCCGGCACATCCCGGCGTTGGCCGAGAAAGTGTACCCTTTCACGAAAGCCGTGTTCCCTGCAATACGCTAGACATTTCTGATAGTATTCTTCGGCACCCGGGTAAAGTTTGCCGCAAAAGACAAAATGAGCATTTGGAAACTCGATAAAGACTTTTTTGAGAGCCTTACAAACGGTGAGTTGGTCTTTTCTAAGATCCGGAAAGAAATTGCCGACCATTCCCAAAAGCTGTGCTGATAGATCAATGCCAAGCTCCTCACGCAGCGATCGGGAACCGGGTTCGCGAGTCGGGCTGAGCCGGTTAGCATCGACGGCGTTGTAAAGCACTTGGAATTTATCGGTGATCTTAATACCTTCTTCGACTCTGAACCATTCCTGCATCGAATTGCTCACCGGAAAGATCGCGTCCATCCGTGGAATGATAAAGCGAGCTTGCCAGCGATACCAATTATCAAGGAAAAAGTTTTGCAAGCTCAGCACCCGTTTGACCGGCAGCCCGAGCGTAGCAAAATAAAGATATACCGCATCAGGCGGCTGTTGTGCATGGACGATCTGTATACCGCGCGACTTTACAAGCTTTCTGACCTGCCATAAGTGCCGCAACACAGTAAATAACCGACGTTCAAAAAAATAGAAGCCATCGAGCTTGGCAAATTCGGGAAGCAGATCTCCACCGGATCCGGCGACCAAAGAGATCTCGAATTCCGTGGCCGACGCATTGCGACAAACATCTAGCGTGAGCATCTCAGCCCCCCCGCGATTGACACCTCCGAGCATGAGCAAAACGAAGTAAAAGACGGGCAAATCCATCCCAGGAATTACGCAATTCAGCTATTCGCGGCACGAGCATCTCTGCGATCCCCACCGGCCGCTCATGCCTGAAAAGACATACTATCGCGATAAATACGGTCGCGTAACAAAAAGTGGATATTGCAGCCGCGCCGCGAGCTCCGAGTATAGGGACGAGAGCAAGATTTAGTACGATATTGATCAAAAGGATCGCGATCCACACGGTGTGGATGTTTATGGGTAATTGCTTGCCAACAAGCGGCTGGCTAATGATGATCTGCATTCCCGCGCAATAAATTCCCGGGACGAGTATCAACACCTGGATCGGCAGATCCTCAAACCCTGGACCATAGAGCATCTTGAGGACAAACGTACCGGGTATCACTAATAGGCACGACACAAACATCAAAAAAGACGAGTACCTAAACACACGCAAGCTAAAGTCGAGCTCGCCTTCGCCCTTGGCGACACGATGTTGAAACATGGTTGCGATCGAATGCGGAAGGAGGAGGACCAGAAGCGTGACCTGAGATGCCACCGAGTAAACGGCGGTCTCGCCCATACCGAGGTAACCGCTTACTATCAGCAGGTCGAGACGATATATCAGGTAGGTCGCAACCCACGTCATATTTATCCTGATGGCAAACGCCATCATCTGACGAAATAATTGGAGATCGATACGCCAGTTCGATTTGTCGGGGTTACGCGAAACGCTTTTATAGACCAAGGCGGAAACCACAATAGAGACTAGTGCGCTGGCGGTGGTGTTAAACGCAACCAGGTTCCACAATCCGCTTTGCAATATCAGCAAAACGACAATCGCGTTGATAAGGACAAATGATTGATTGGCCAACTCTAGAAAATTGTAGGTCGTGATCTGGCCCTTTCCTAAGAACAGATACAAATTCATCTGAGTTGTCAGAGTGAAAGGAATACTTGCCAGCGCAATGGCGAGCAATTCCATTGGAATGCCCGGCATCAGCCACGGAGCCAGCATTAACGTAAGTCCGGCAAAGGCAATACCACTGAGAAACGCAAAGATCGTACCGTTGATAAATGCTGGAGGTATGTTCTTTTCATCCTGGGCAGCAAAAGAAAGGTTAGCGTTCGCGAGTCCAAACCCGCCAAACTGCAGCATGATCGACACAGCGACACTAATGACAGCCATCACCCCAAGGCTGTCTTTTCCCAGTAACCTTGCGATCAATAAGCCAGCAAACACACTGTTTCCCGCCATCACGAGTCTCGATGTAATGGTCAGGACGACGCTGAACGAAAATCGTTTAGAGAGTTCCAATTTTAGCTGTGTGAATTGGCCGGTTTGCCGCACCATTGCTGATGATGGACAGACTCGTCCCCATCAAAAGATAAAATATCATCACGACCTCGGAGTCGCCCCAATTGTAATGGACGATGCCGCTTGCGAGAAAACCAATTGCCCCGCCTAGTGCTGCGAGCAAAACGCCGCGTTCGAACCAGTCAAATTCCCCGCGTCTAATACCTCGCCAAAGCATTCGCAAATACAAAAACATCCATATTATCCACGCGATGAGCGCCGGGACGCCGCGTTCGAATGCCAAAGCGATCGGGTTTGAGTGCATATGGCCGAGCGGCAGATTGCCTTTGTCGAACATTCCCCAGTTCTGCCAATGCGTCTTGATCGAATCCATCCCGACGCCGACTGCAAGATGTCGCGGGTTTGACACGAGTACGCCGGCGGCTTCACGCCAGACGGTCATTCGCCATGTCGTCGAGTTATCACCGGTATCTACAAAGCCGATATTACGCTTTTGTTGCAAGTAAAATAGTCCGACAGCAGCCAACGGTATGGCACACAAGATACAGATCAATATCGTCTTTCGCGATGCTCCTACCAGCACCATCAACGCCGCCGAGATCATAAATCCCGCCCACGACGCCCGCGTCACGGTCAGAATTAGCGCAATGCCAAATGCGGCAAGCACGGTTCCGAGCAGCAATTTATTGCGTGTAAACGGCCCGCCCGGTGCCATTATTAGCAGCCCGAGTGCGACCGAAGCGAGTAATTGTGCGGCCTCCGCGTAGGTCGCATAATGTCCAAAAAATCCTGATGCACGCACGTCACGTCCTCGTGACCAGTTCTCGATGCCAAACTGGCTCGGACTATCCGATCGCGGCGAAATCGCCGTCATTTGGTAATCGTAAATAACTTCGTATCGATATATCTTGAGGGCAGCTTTTCCGTCGGGCGAGCTATTAACAGCCGCCGAAAGCTGATCGGGCGAAGCGACGCTCAGCCCGTTGGCCCTGAGTATCGTATCGCCCTCATGTACACCTGCGGCACGCAGAGGGCTGTCGGCGGTGAGTTTTGTTACTTTGAGATTGGTGCCGACGGCAAATTTTCCGATAGCATACGCCGCCGCGACGCTGCCGGAGATCAGCAAAATAACGATCACCCGACGTACCCTTTTGGTGTCGCGAATGTTTTGGGCGACCAGATAAACTATCGTAACCAGCGAAACCCCAACCATCTTTCGCAAGCTCACCTGCGGCTCATACGAAAAAAAGGATGAGACGAGCGATAACCCGACATATGCGAGAATAGCAATGGCAAAGCCATCTGTTTTGAATGTCGGCCGAACGAATGCGAGCCTGATGAGCCAAAATAAGATCGCCAGCGACCACGCGATCTGGCTCCCGGCGATCGAGAGCGGTGCGCACAGGGCGAGCAGCAACAGCGATAGCTGCAGAGCCTTGTCGGTCAGCCGGTAAATATTTGAGTTTTTGTCCACTTGGTTTTTCGCAAAAATACGGCGAACTTTGATTATAGTTAATGCCTCTAAAGTCCGCATCCCAAGAACGAATACAGAATGACAGAAAAATTGATTGATTTGTGAATGGAAAAGAATATAATCCCGCTATGACCGCAAACTTAAAGCGAACCTTGCGAGCAGCCGGCTTTTGTCTGTGCCTGCTTTTTGCCGGCTATTTCTTCCTGTTTTACTCGTCTGCCGGTTCCGGTTCGACGGCTGCAAAAGAGGACCCGATCGAGCTTTTGCTGCGGCTGCCCGCCCCGGCGCCTCCAAATCCACTCGTTCAGACGATGTCCTTTTACAACCGCGAAGAAAAATTTTACAGCAAGGCCAATCCGCCAAAGGACAACGCTTCGATCGAAGAACTGCTCGATTACTGGCTGCGGCAAAACAATTCGTATCAAGATCTGAGATATCTGCCGGAAATGTCCGACCAAACGCGGAGCCGGATAATGAAAGAGATCAGTAAAAAGCCGGCTCTGCTGACAAGCTATCTCAACGTCCTAAAAGGCGACCCAAAGGCGGCTGATTTTGTTAAGGAGATCTATGACCGCGAAGGCAGCGGCGGTGCCATCAACAAAGAAGAACGGCGGATGGTCAAAGAGTGGTTGATGTACAACAGCCCGCATTTTAGCAGCGATCTCGGCCGCAAAGCGTCTAGCGTCAGCGACAGCGGCGAATATGTGACGGGCCAAAATGAACTGCTCGCTCTCGCTCGCGTCGATTTTGATCGGGCAAAACCGATCATCGACCGTCTGAACGGCGACAGCTCGTTAAAAACTTCAAAAGTGCTGGCGGCTTGGGCGCAGTATCGCCACGCTCTTGACACCAATTCGACCGGCGATATCGAGACATATCGCGATGCTCTGAAGGCATTTGTCGAGGACAAGAATGCAATGCCGGGTATGCGCGACCTCGCGATGGACGCGCTTGTCAGCGAAAAAGAATGGCCGGGACGCGACGAATGGTATTTTTCGCTGTTGGCGGACGAGACGCTCGCAAAGCTAGTCGTCAACGGTCAGACGAACACCGGCCTGACGACGCTCATCCTCATTTCGCCTGAGGACAAATATGTTGAAAAGATGATCGAGCTCGCGGGTAGCACTAACCCAACGATTCGCGGCAATGCTGTCCGCAACCTTGTAGCCCAGCTAGCCAACGGCAACGCAGCTGTTGTCAAAGCTCTGCTGCCCTGGCTCGAAGATCAAAAATGGGCGATCGACGTTGATGATTCGCGCGCGACCCTTGTCAGAAAGCTCAGCGAGATCGAGGTGGTGGAAAGCGTCCCGGGGCTGATGAAGATACTTGACGAAAGGCATGTCCAAACAGTGCCCGCGGCCAATACCGCGACAAATTCGATCTCAAACGCGGCGAGATCCGTGGCCAACGCAGCTAATGCCGCATCGACCGCGGCAAACGCTACGTCGAACAGAGGAGGCTACACAGGCAATAGTAATTCCAGTTACGGCCCCTCAGTAATTGTATTTCCATTTCGGTCGTCGGCAGTTGCCGCTTTGGCAAAACAAAAAGACGGGCGGGCCGTTCCGGCGTTGCGCCGGGTGCTACCCGAAATGGCGATGGCGTATGAGCGTGACATCGTCGTCAGTGCGATCTGGGAATGCAACGGATTCTCACTTGCCGAGCAGCTCGACGCGCTTGAGACTGCTGCCAAAGGCGTCCGTACCGAGATGGACAATGAGGCTAATCCGCCCGTCAATGCTAACGCCGTTGCATCTAATTACGCAACAATTTATGAGAACGAAGGCAAACGGGCCCCCACAGCCGTCGAGATAAGGGCGGCCCTTGGCCGGACGCTGCTGCAATCGCCCACGATACCCGATGTTCTGGCCCGCGGGGTGGTCGATCGCATCGCCGTGCTCGACACCAAAGACAAACCGCTCGCCCTCGCTTATCGTCGAATGATCCTCCGCTGGCAAAATGCGGCGATCAATATACTGCTGCTCCGCGACCTTAAACGCGGCGTGGCCGATCTCGACACGATAATCAGATTGCTCGGCCAGCGTAAAGATCTGCGGGAAAAACAATCGACAGATCTTTTTGATATCCGAACGGGGACGCCGACGGCGTTTGGCATTTCGGCCTGCCTGCTCGAAGACTCGGCCGATTACGATGCGATCCTCGACACCGGTAATATCGAGACCAAAACAGCTCTGTTTGCGTGTTCACGTCTGCTGCGTTTGCGGCTGCAGGTTCCAAAGGTGGCCGAAAATCTAAAATCACCAAATCCACTGCTCCAGACCGCCGCCGAGCGCTATCTCGAATCCGAAGATTCGCCCGAGGCCCGCGCGATCGTGCTTGCCCGCCACCCGAACGAAGCAAAGATCCTCGGTGCCCGCAGTGCGTTCATGGTCGATGGCGTCGCCGACACTTATAACGAATATCTCTACGCCGTCTATCAGAGTCTCGGCGACAGCTCGCTTTACAACGGCTGGTCGGGAGCAGGTAACGACGACCAGATCATCGCCATGGAAAAAGAACTGCAGGCTGAGGTTAAAAAGTCGGACGACCTGCTCGGCCTCTACGCCTACGACGGCAATTACATCCGAATTTTTAAGGATAACCGCGTGATGTTTAGCTGGGACGAGGACGATTCGCGTTACCGCGAGCGGACATTGAGCGGCGAGGAATTTGACGCGCTCAAGGGCTATCTCGCTCATAACAAGGTTGACGAACTGCCGCCGTTTATCTCATGCGGCGGCGCGTATTGCACGTCGAAAGAACTGATAATGCTAAGCCGCGTCGGCGGACGCCGCGTCTATATGACCGGCACCGATGGCGAATACGGCGGTGGTGGTGAGTTTGAATTTTTTGTCGGGCTCGATAAATATTTTGCGGGGCTCAAGCAATCACCCGGAAAGCTCAAATACCGTCTCAGCCGCGAAATACCCGGGCTGGAGATAGTACTCGCGGCGGACGATCTAAATGCCGTTGCTGTTTGGAAAGAAGGTACAGATTTTCGCGTTGCAGCAAGCGAAAAAGCGATTCGTGAAAAGGTCAAAAAAGAGATAGACGGTGATCCGGATGACGAAACTGCCCCGGTAGAGGATTATTCGGAGGAGGGCGAAGGCAAAAAGGTCGAGCTTCGCGAGAAACGCCGTTATGAGGGCTACGCCTGGTACAAGATCGCCGACGGTGAGGTCGCGGGTATTACTTCGCAGCCCACGCAGGTTGAGTTTTTGCCAATGCGTGACGGGCTCGGCGTGCAATCAGGTGAGGAACAGTGGAAAGCTCGGCTAACTGACCTAGAGATACGTGCGTCGGAGGATGGATTGTTCAAGGTTGTTCGCGGACGCCTTACCAAGGTGCGTGAGGGCAATTATAGCAGTCCGGTTATCACGCCAAACGGCCGCTGGGTGCTTGTCAGCAAACAGGACGACCGACAAGCCATCTTTCGTCTTGATCTCACTACCAATAAGGAGTATCCGGTCGAGATCGATGGCTATGGTGAGAGCTATCCGCTCGCCTTTATCCCCTCGATAAATAAGGTTCTTGTTATCCGAAATGACTATCGCTATTACCGTTCGGACGATGACGACACCGCCCGTTCCGATTCCGACCCGGATAATTTACTGCTCGTTGACCCGGCTACCGGCGTCACAAATCCCGCTCCCGGCGAATTTCGTCCCGTCGCGCAGCAAACGTATCGCGCTCTGCAAAAATCGGCAAAGCCCAACGAATACTGGGCCGCGATGATCGATGAAGAGAAGGGTTTGACCGAGATCGGTATTTACGAAACCAAGACGTTTGGCTTTAAGCCCATTCTGAAAGTTCCCAAGATCAGGTTTAACAGTATGAATATGTGGGTCGATGAGCTGGGTAAGAAAGTTTATTTTGTTTATCGCGGACATCTGTTATCACTCCCGCTGCCGTAGGGTTTGCCCTTGCGTTTGCCTGGCAAATCAGGTCTAATAGTTGTTTGCTCAACCGAGCAAAATTTTAGCCGAGAGGGGGTGAGCAAACAAAATGGCATTTATATCAGTAAACAATAACGAATCGATCGAGTCGGCACTACGCCGTTTCAAACGTAAGGTTATCAGCGAAGAGATCATCAAAGATCTCAAAAAACACGCTCATTTTATCCCTCCCGGACAAAAGGCAAAGCTCAAATCGGTCAACGCCCGTAAGCGCAACCGTAAGCGTTTTCGCACTCAGCGTCCGATGGGCGGTGGTACCGGCAGCGGACCTGGACGTCCGCCGATGGGGCAGAACCGATAACTAAAGTGAAAAAGAAAAGGTGGAAAAGTGAAAAAGCTAAATGCTGTGACACTTTTTCACTTTTTCACTTTTAAACGTATATCCTTTTAAGATGGCATCCGAAAGAACACGAATTTTGCTGACAAACGACGACGGCTATCACGCCGAGGGCATCGTCGCACTCGAAGCGGCGTTGAGCGAGATCGGCGATGTGTATGTCGTTGCTCCTGAGGCGGAAATGAGCGGGGCGTCGCACAGCCTGACGCTCTCGCGTCCTCTACGCATCCGCCAACGAGCCGAACGGCATTGGACGGTCGACGGTACGCCGACCGATTGCGTCACGCTCGCGATCAATCAGATATTGCCCGCCAAAGAGCGGCCGCACATTTGCTGCTCCGGCATTAACCACGGAGCCAATCTTGGTGACGACGCGACGTATTCCGGCACGGTCGCTGGTGCTCTCGAATCAACCATTTTAGGTGTACCTGGTCTCGCGTTCAGTCTCGCGTCTTATCGCGATCCGGAATTTTCCGAATCTGCAAAGGCGGCCGCTGAGATAACCAAAAAGGCACTCGCTGAGGGTTTACCGGTCTGGACACTGCTCAATGTAAACGTGCCAAAGGGTGTTCCAAAAGGCATCCGCATCACAAAACAAGGTTTTAAAAACGCACGCCCGATCATTAGCGAACACATCGACCCACGCGGCAAGCTCTATTATTGGATCGGGGAGGTTCGCGAAGGTTTTCGTGCCGAGGGCGGTACCGATTTTGAGGCGATCGACGAGGGCTACGTTTCCGTCACGCCGATGCGAAGCGATCTGACAAGTTACAGCGGGCTCGAAAAACTAAAAAACTGGAACACCAACTAGTGAACGCAACCGCCATCACAGATGAAATGACGATGCAGCGGCTCGCGATGGTCGAGCAACTCCGCTCGACGCACAAGATCGCCGACGAGCGTGTCCTAGATGTCATGGCCCGCATTCCGCGTCACATTTTCGTCCCGGTCGCGATCAAATCACAGGCGTATAAGGACAATGCTCTTCCCATCTCCGGTGGGCAAACTATCTCACAGCCATTTATCGTTGCCCGCATGACCGAACTGCTCGGACTCACTGGTAGCGAAAAGGTGCTCGAGATCGGGGCCGGTTCGGGGTATCAGACTGCGATATTGGCGTCGCTTGCACGCTCGGTGTTTGCCATAGAGCGTCTATCAAATCTAGCCGACGAGGCTCCTCGCCGACTGCAAACCCTGGGCATAACAAATGTTACGCTCAAAGCGGGTGACGGCACGACGGGTTGGGACAATTATGCCCCGTACGACGCTATACTCGTCGCAGCCGGCGGTCCCGATATTCCCGAGCCGCTTGTAAAGCAGCTAAAGATCGGCGGCAAGCTCGTCATCCCTATCGGCGACGATCAGCGTTCGCAGACGCTCATTCGTGTGACGCGTACCGAGAGTGGCTCGACACGGGAAAATTTTGGCCCTTGTGCGTTTGTGCCGCTAATAGGCGAACACGGATGGTGATTTGGGTCAGAACCGGGAGCGATAGCGACTGGGTTCCTGATAAGTTAACATAAAGAACCCGGTCGCTACCGCTCCCGGTTCTGACAATTCTTATGGACTCGCTCATTGATTTTTTATATCAGGTAAAGGATTTCTTAAATCCAGCAAAGCTCATCGACTATATGCTGGCTTTGCTTGGCAACTATGTCTATCTCGGGCTTTGGTTCATCATCTTTGCCGAAACCGGTTTAGCAGTGGGTTTTTTTCTGCCGGGGGATTCGCTGCTTGTGGTTTCAGGGCTGTTTGCGGCGGCGGGTAAGTTGAATGTCTGGTATGTCTTGATCGCGTTTTTTCTCGGCTCAGTGATCGGTGACAGCACCGGTTATTGGACCGGACGCGTGATGGGCAAAACGCTCTTTAACCGCGAAGATTCGTGGATATTTAAGCCAAGCCGCGTTGAAAAAGCTCACGCATTTTTTGAGAAATACGGCGTAAAAACGGTGATACTTGCACGGTTCGTTCCCATCGTCCGGACATTTGCTCCGATCGTCGTTGGGGCCGCTGAGATGCCCTATCGTCAATTCCTGCCGTACAGCATTCTCGGCGGGCTGTTGTGGATAGGGAGCATGGTGCTCGCCGGTTACTTCTTAGGCGGCGTGATCGAAAACGCACTCGGCATCCAGCTACAGGATCATATCGAAAAGGTCGTCATCGTCGTCGTATTCCTATCGCTGCTACCACCAATCATCGAATTTATCAAACACAAATATGGCAAGCGGCCGGACGTGATCGATGAGATCGCGGAGGTTATCGAGGACAAGTAGTGTCATCGCTAGCCCGTCTCCGGGCAATATCGCTGGAGATAACGGTCCTCGTCTCGGGCGGGCTGTTGATGACGTACGAGATCATCGGCTCCCGCATTCTCGCTCCATTCATCGGAACATCGACGTATGTCTGGACGAGTCTGATCGGCGTCATTCTCGCAAGCCTTAGCCTTGGCTACTGGTTTGGCGGACGCCTCGCAGATCGACGGCCGGATATCCGAATCCTCGCCGCCGTACTATTTTTAGCGGGAACGCTTGTGTCCGTCACAGTCCTGGTTAAGGAAATCGTGCTTTCCTTTATCGCCTCGGCTTCGGTTGGTGTCGAACTGCAGTCGCTGCTCGCCGCTCTCCTACTATTCGCCCCAGCAAGCGTCTGCCTCGGCATGGTCACGCCGTTTGCCGTAAAACTCAGGATGCTCGTGCTCGCCGACGCGGGTAAGACCGTTGGGCGTCTCTACGCACTTTCGACCGTCGGCAGCATCGTGGGCACGTTTCTCGCGGGGTTTTTTCTGATCCCATTTGTCGGCAGTGTCCGAACGCTTTACATTATCGCGGGCTCGCTGATCGGTTTGTCGCTTTTATTGGTTCCGTTCGCCATCTCACGCCTGAATATTGCCGGTTTGACACTGCTGTTTAGTGCGGTCTGCTGGAGCGAGGCCGCCGCCGGGATCAGTTTTCGTGCGAACGAACTCCGCGATATTGACACCGAATACAGCCGCGTACAGGTCTTTCGGTCAACCGACCGTAACGGTCGTGTGATCCGCGTGCTGACGACCGACCCGTACGCTATCCAATCTGCGATCTTTCTTGACAGCGACGAGCCCGCACTCGAATACGGGCGCTTTTACCACCTTGCTAGGCATTTCAAACCTGCGTTTCGAGATGTCCTCGTCATCGGTGGTGCTGGATATTCAACGCCGAAGGAATTTCTGCGGCGTTATGAAAATGTGAGACTCGATGTAGTGGAGATCGATCCGCGAATGACCGATATCGCCCGAGAGCATTTTCGTTTGCAAGAGGAACCGCGGCTCAATATTATCCACGAGGACGGCCGAATGTTTCTCAATCGAGCTGATGCGGGGCGATACGATGTCATCCTGATGGACGCGTTTGGGTCGATGTTCACGGTCCCTTTTCAACTGACGACGGTAGAAGCGGTGAGACGGCTCAGCAATTCGCTCAGCGACGACGGTGTCGTTATCTTTAACCTTGGGTCGTCGATAACGGGAGCTGGGAGCGGATTTTTCCGGGCGGAGATGGCGACTTATCGCTCAGTATTCCCAAATGTTCTTGTGTTTAAGGTGAGAGCCGACCGCTCGGACGATTCGCTGCAAAATCTGATAATTGTTGCGTCGAGATCGAGCCACCTGCCCCAACTCACTAGCAACGATGGTGAGATCGCAGGCCTATTGGCAAATATCTATCAGAACACCATACCCACGGATATGCCGATCCTCACCGACGATCTGGCTCCGGTCGAACACTACAACTCGATCGCTCAAAACCAATATATTCCGTCGCATTAGCGATCGAGATTTGACACTGCCGAACGCGTATCCTAAACTCAAACATTGATTTATCGGGGCGTGGCTCAGTCTGGTAGAGCGCTCGGTTCGGGGCCGAGAGGTCGGAGGTTCGAATCCTCTCGCCCCGACCATTTTCACAGAAAAAGAGGCAGTCTCGTACGGGACCGCCTTTTTCTGTTTTGGCCAAATGAGCATTAAAGAACTTGGATATCAACAGACGCCGCTTGGCGACCTAACACTACGCCGGCGGTTGGAGCCATTGTTGAATGATCGTGAGGTTTTTGAGGTTAAACTCGGCGACGAATATCTGATGTCGAGCCTCTTTACTGAGAGCGAACGGCAACTCGCGACTCTTGGCCTTGCATCGCTTTCAGGTGAATTGGATGTCGTGATCGGTGGCGTCGGCCTCGGCTACACTGCCGTTGAGGCTCTGAAAAATAATAACGTAAGCCGCCTGCTCGTAATCGACCTCTTTCAGCCGGTCATCGACTGGCACCGAGCAGGGCTCGTGCCGAATGGAGCGATACTGACCGCCGACGCCAGATGCGAACTGCGGCAAGGCGATTTTTTTGAACTCACCCGCACCGGTTTTGACGCCAACGACCCCGAACGAAAATTCGATGCCATCCTACTCGACATCGACCACTCCCCCGACCACTACCTCGATCCCGAAAACAAGTCTCTCTACACCGCCGATGGCCTCGCCTTGATAAAAAACCAACTTAAACCCGGCGGCACGTTTGCCCTTTGGTCCAACGACCCGGCGAGCGATGATTTCACCGCGCATCTCAAATCAGTTTTCGGCTACGCTGTAGCCCACAATGTTGAGTTTCCAAATCCGTATACAAGGGCAACCTCCATTAACTCCGTCTACCTCGCCCAAAATGCCCTTGATAGACCTTAATAATTTGACGGCCAGCATTGGACTCACCAAACCTGAACCTATTTCCGGTCGCGGTGAGCGCTATCGTTGCCTAATGCTCTGATTGCGTGCAAGAATCATATTGTTCCTCCATATAATTTTCTAATGTACTACAGCGCACAGATAAGAATACTTGATTTCAATAAACTCAAGGTGGGTGCAAGACGGGGACGTTTATCGCGTCGAAGAGTATTTATGATGAAAAAATGGTTTTTGGTTATTTTCGTTACGATGATATTGGCGCCTGTGGCCGTGCGGGCCGATGTATCCTTTCTTTTGCTTGAAAGTTTAGGCGTACCCGGAGAATTTACCGGTTCGGGGCACGCGGCGATCTACCTTTCCAATATTTGTACCGACGACGGTATCAGCCTCAGGCCGTGCCGCGAGACCGAGTCCGGCGTAGTTATCAGCAGTTACCCGAATTTGGTCAATGGTTCGACTTATGAGTGGATGGCTGTGCCCTTGGTACCATTCCTCTACGGCGTAGACGATCATTCCAAAATACCTATTTATGCGAACGGCGAGATCCGAAGTTTCCTCAGAGAGGAATATCGACGAGAGCATCTAAACACAATCGTTCCCGCCGCTCCCGACGCCAACATGCCTGCCGGGAAGTGGCAGATACTGCTGGGCACGGCGTTTAGCCGCGACATCTACGGCTTTACTGTTAAAACCACTCCGGAAGAGGACATTAAATTTTTACAGGAATCGAACAGTAAACCCAACAGTGGTCAGTTTGGAACATTTTCCAATAATTGCGCAGATTTTGCTCGAAAAACGATCAACAAATATTTTCCAGGCGCTGCTCGTCGCGATTGGCTCAATGATTTTGGGATCACGACACCAAAGGCTATCGCACGTTCCTTTTTTAACTATGCAAAGAAACGCCCCGAAATGGAGCTTTCTATCAGCCGGATCCCGCAGGTACCTGGCACGATGTGGCGCAGTTTCGATAATCGTAATTTCACGGAAAAGGCATATACGTCTAAAAAATATTTGATCCCCTCGGTACTTTTTCAGCCCCAATTGATCGCCATCTTTTCCGCAACCTATCTGCTGACCGGACGTTTTAATGTTCACAAAACTTATGTGAAATATGCGAACGCCGAGATAGCCCGTCTTGAACGCGAGTCTAAAATGGCGAGTACTCGGGGATTGATGTATTTTGCGGGAAATACCTCCACGGCAGAAATAGAGAATAAACCAAAACGCGCTGGTGATGGACTTTTGGGCAGCAAGGATACTTGGAAAGCTCACAAAGTCAGTTTTACCCCGATCCTAAAGGAACTTATTGCTCAAGGACTTTTTCGTGATGAAAAAGAGGTAAAAACGTTCTTCCTTGATCTCGAAATTCAAAGCGAGCCTGCCACCGACCAGGACGGACGAATGATCCTCAAGGTAAAATATTATGGGCAGGATCGTATTTTGGGCATCACCCGGCTCAATCTAATGGATGAAACATCCGATCCGGAGCTGGCTCTCAAGCTGACCGTCGCGCGGATCTACGCCGATCTGCGTGCGGACGATAAAAACCGCAGCCATTACCCAGAGTTTTGGGCGGACTGGCTCACCATGCGTCAACTCATTCGGGAACAATCGGCGATGCTAGCGGGCATTGACAAAGTTCGCGGCCCCTTTGTAACTAACCGCCCACCCACGAATCCAAAAGAAAAGATAAAAAAGCTAGTGATCGCGGTCACGCATTGATCCCATGTGCTCCGCACACTCTTCCTCGATCAAATCCCTTATTTGAGATTCTTCTTAAAAAATGCCAGCGTTCTTTCCCAGGCTAGTTTGGCGGCTTCGGCGTCGTAGCGTGGGGTGGTGTCGTTGTGAAAGCCGTGCTGTTTACCTTCGTAGGTGTAGCTCTCAAACTTTTTCTTGTTCTCTTTTAGGGCGGCCTCATAAGCGGCGATGCCGGCATTTACGCCTTGGTCGTTGCCGGCGTATTGAAACGAAAGCGGAGCTTTGATCTTTGGCACATCGGCGACACCTGCCTGACGGCCATAGAATGGCACACCCGCCTTGAGGTCTTTGCCGAGCCGCACGGCGAGTTGATTGACCATGCCGCCGCCGAAACAAAAACCGACCGCGCCAAGCTTGTTTTTACTGTCCGGACGTTTCTTGAGCCACATTGCCGCCGCGACAAAATCTTCGGTCATTTTTTTGCCGTCCACCGTTCGAAACAGGGCAACACCTTTTTGCTCATCGCCGGGATAACCGCCGACTGAGGTCAGCCCGTCTGGAGCGTACGCCATGTAACCGGCCTTTGCGAGGCGGCGGGCGACGTCCTCGATATAGGGATTGAGGCCGCGATTTTCGTGGATGACGAGCACTGTGGGGAATTTCTTACCTTTTGACGGTTTCGCGAGATAGCCCTTGATCGAACCGTTTCCGGCGGGCGACTGAACCGTCTCGTAACTGGTAATTATGTCTTTATCGTCCTTGGCGATCGTCTGAGCCCATGCGAAATTTGGCGTCAGGCTGTCAAGGATCGCTGCGGCCGTCAGACCGCCAACGGCAAACTTTCCGATGCTGCGCATAAACGAGCGGCGGTCCATATCACCATGCTGATACTCGTGAAAAAGATCTAATAGTTCCTGCGGATAATCGTCTGCGGTTTTGCGTTCCATATATTCTCCCTGTTTGGAAAAGGATACTAAAACTCGGAGTTAAATGTAAAAGAAGAGGCTGCCCCCGACAGAACAGCCTCGCTATACTTGACTAATTGTGACTTAGAACTTGAACCGAAACTGAGCCGTAAAGCTGCGGCCCGTGCCGTCGATGCCCCAACTCGGGTTGCGATATTTCTGATCCAGGATATTTTCAAAAGCCCAAAATATATTGGCGTGTTCGTTGATCGTGAATCCGCCGCGAACATTCGCGACGCCATATCCCGGCAGATGCGTTAAGAGCGGCACGACGGTGTTGTCATTGACGATGATCACGCCATTGATGGTAGCACCGATCGGTAACAGGCGGTTTTGGACCTGTGCCTGTGTTTCTCCGGTCGCGATCAGGATGCCGCCTGCGCTGCCGCAGCCGGTGCCGCCCGGTGTGGTCAGACCGTTAACACAAGCTCCGCGACGAAAATAGTTTTGGATCTGTGCACGCGAGCGTCCCGCTCCGGTGCGGCGATCAGCGAGGTCGCCACTCGACAGCCTTTCCTGTCTCGAAGCAGCCGTCATATAGACCTCGACCCAAAACTTAGACCAGTTGTGACGCAGGCCGAGGAAAGCGGTCGGCGGCGGTGTTCCGCCCTCGATGTTTGGCGGCAGGCCTGTAGCTTTGTCAGAGGCCCGGACATAGGTGTAATTCCCTTTCAGATTCAGCCTGTCGGTAAGCTTTGCTAGCAGCTCATACTCTACACCCCAGATCTTTGCGGCGGTGAAATTTGCCCTTACAAGAACCGGACTTGACGACGCGGCGACGAACACGACCCCATTTGGCAACTGGCTCGTGATGACATCGCTGCCGAGAAACTCGCCGACGGCTCCGGCTGGCAGGATCAACGCCTGTTTAGTGATCGCATTTTCGATGTCGAGACGAAATACCGTGAACGTCGAATCGACCCGTTTGTTTTGATAGCGGACCGAGAAATCGTAGTTATTGCTAAACTCGGACTCCTGTTTTGATACCACCAGGCCCGTCGAGGTCGCTGAAGAACCGGCGGTCGTACCGATCGTTCCGCCTAAAGCGCCGGCCGTGATGTGATCGACCTCAAAACCGTCGCCCGTCAACCCAAGCGTACCGAGATCGGTCATGCTCGGATAACGAAACCCGCGGCTGTAGTTAAAGGCAAATCTTAACTCGTCCGTAGCACGGATGACCGCACCGATGCGGCCCGAAAGATCGCTCGTTTTTAACGCATCGCTGACCCACAGCGGGCGGCCGGCTACGACCGGCGATCTTGTACCGTCAGCTTTGTACGACATACCGCTGTACCGCAGTGCTCCCGTGACCCTGAGCCGCGTTGGGACCGCTTCCCACACGTCTTGGATAAAGACACCGCTGGAGACAAACGTCGCATCATCCGGCACGCGCGGACGCGAGATCGTGACGAGATTCGAAACGGGATTGCGTATGAATGCCGGTGAATTGATCTTTTCGCGATAAAGATCGCCGCCAAACAACAAAGTGTTGTTGCGGCCAATTTTCTTGTCAAGGAAAGCGCTCATGCCCCAGGTGGAGGTCCGCTCGTATTGGTGTGTAATGTCACCAGCCGGGTTTCCCTGTCCGCCCTGATTGACGCGTTCCTCGCGCTGGCTGTTGTACGAACCGGTCAACGACAGGCTGTCAAATGGTCCGACGTTACGCTTTACATACCGAAGATAGCCAAAATCGAGCATCAGATTTCGCAGGTCCGCGATCAGGTTACCGTCCCCGCCGAGCATCTGGTCAAATCGTTTGCCGCCATCCTGTTGGCTGCGTTGATAGAAAAATGTAAGCTGCTGGTCATCGGTCGGCGAGTACGCGAGTTTGCCCGCAAAACCGTATTGTTGAAATCCCGTACCCGGGTTTACGTCATAAAGAATGGTTGAGGGCAACCCGAGAAAACGCGTGATCGCCGAGTGTGTATCGACACCGTCCGCCGTACGGACATCTCCGATGCGGCGGCCGTTCACGCTAATATAGCCGCCGAATTTGCGTGTGCCGTAGCTCACCAGTGCCGATGTTCCAATACTACGATCAGCGGTACTAAATCCCGGGTTAAATTCGCCGTGAAACTCTGGAGTTTCAAACCCATAGGCCGGAGTTTTTGAGACCAAATTGACCGTTCCGGACAGCGAATCCGAGCCATACTGGGCTCCGTTTGGCCCGCGAAGCACCTCAATAGATTGCAGGCTGCTAGGTTCGTTTAGGTTGAAAAACGTATTGATGCCGCCTCGTTGCCCGCTGTGCGTAAAGCGGACGCCATCAACGAAATTCACAACATTCTTACCGGTAAGGCCGCGGATGACGATCGCCCCGACCGTCGGGCTTGTTCGTTGGTAATTAAGTCCTGACTCTTCGTTACCCGCCTGTGCGATCACCGAGGTGGCCCTTTGTGAAATTTGCTCTGAACTAACGACGTTAATCGCCTGCGGAACATTTTTAGCCTCCTCCGCGTGGCCGATCTCCGCCGTGACCGTAATGTGGCTCTCGCCGATCGCGAGCGTGATACCAACATTGTTTGCACCGGCCTGGACGGTCTGCTCGGCAACGGCAAACCCTTGAGCAAGTACGCGTAAGGTGTATGATCCGGACGGAATAGCGTTGAACGAAAATGTACCTTCGCGTGATGTCACGGTCGACATGCCGCGTCGGGACGATTCGCTAGTTATCGATACGCTGGCCCCCGCAACGACATCGCCGTTCTGGTCTCTGACCGAACCGCTGATCCCGCTCTGGGCACTTACTTGGATAGCAAATGCGGCCACCGCCATAACACACAATGCCAAGTAACGAAATAAATTTCTCATACGAGTTATCGCGACGGATCCGCCACGGGCCTTTACGATCATTCGTAATTCTAAGAACGTTTCGTATCTACTACCACGACTCGTAGCATTTATTCACTGGTGTAAGTGGCGACGCTGGTGGGCGTCTCAAAGCAGCGTACCTTATGGACACGGACGCGGTCGTCGCCGACTCGGGTATTGAGGTATTCGAGAAAGTAGCGGGCGAGGTTTTCGGCGGACGGATTTAGCTCCTCGTCAAAAGGCGGAAGCTCGTTGATATTACGATGGTCAAGATATTTCACGATCTCATCAGCCGCATTCTTAAGATCGCCAAAATCGATCAAAAGGCCGATATTATTGAGCTCCTCGCCGCGAGCGTAGATCTCGACCTTGTAATTATGGCCGTGGAGATTCTCACACTTTCCCTTATACCCGCGCAGCTGGTGGGCGGATGAGAAATTGCGTTCGATCATTACTTCGTAAAATGAGGGCATTGTGGAAATTATATCTCACCGTCGTCGGATTGCGTAAATATCGCCGCGACGTCGTTGAGATCGCCCGTTATTTTCATCCTCGGCAGGCTGTTTAGAAAATCGCGCCCGTAAGATTTTGTCCTCAAACGCGGATCCATTATCGCGATCACACCGCGGTCGGTGCGGCTGCGGATGAGGCGACCGATGCCTTGTTTGAGCGATATCACGGCCTGCGGGACGCTGTAATCAAAGAACGATCTGCCGCCATTGTCATCGATAAATTTACTGCGAGCCTGCACGAGCGGATCGGTCGGAACGGCGAACGGCAGCTTGTCGATGATCACGCACGACAATTGGTCGCCGCGAACATCCACGCCTTGCCAAAAGCTGGATGTAGCAAAAAGCACGGCATTTGGTGTCGCACGAAACTGTTCCAGCATGCCGGTTTTGGACATCGTTCCCTGTAAAAAACACGGATAGCCGATGCGTGACGATACGAGTTCGAACAACGCCGTCATCGACGAATTGCTCGTACACAAAACGAACGCGTGGCCCCGTGTGACCTGTATTATCTTAATGATCTCGGTCGCCGCCATTTGCGTAAATTCGGGCGTTCGCGGGTCAGGCATCGTTTTTGGCAAGTACAAGATCGCCTGTGTTTCGTGGTCAAACGACGACTCCGCCATAAACGTGTCGGTCTTGCCTTTGTCGAGCCCGAGCCTGTCGCGGATAAAATTAAAACTGCCGTTCGTCGATAGCGTTGCCGAGGTCAGGATGCACGTCTCGACCTTGTCAAAGAGCTTTTCCTGCAGCAAAGACGAGACATCGACGGGGGACGCTTGCAAGAAAATGCCGCGGCCGCGGCGTTCGAGCCAATAGACAAAGTTGCGGTCGGCCTGTTCAACGATAAATTTGAGATCGAACCGCGTCTGTCTGACACGGCGGACTACACTGTCGGCCTCAGGCAGCTTTTCGCTAAAAACATCAGCCTCGGTCTCAAGCCGTGCGAGCGCTTCGTCAAGTGCGTGAAATGCCTCACCGAGCGGGGATAGAACGTCTTCGCCATCGATGCCGCGATGTGCAAATGCGTCAGCAAGCAAGGGGAAACGCCCGTCGGCGTCGCGTGCTTGTTTGAACCGCACCCAAAATTGCTCGGCAAATCCGTTGATGCGAGAAGCTGATCTTACGATCTGCGTGGCCGCTACCGCATCGGTGATCGGCAACACACTCGCATCGCGGGCGAGTTCATCTAGCTGAAAATTAGACACCTGAAACCCAAAATAATCTGCCGCGATGTCTTCGATCAGATGCGCCTCGTCAAAAATGACCGCCCCGTAATCGGGGATAACCTTGCCAAACTGGTTGCCTCGAACGTTAAGATCGGCAAAAAAGAGGTGATGATTGACGATGACGATATCAGCGGTCTCGGCTCGGGCACGCATTCGCGTAATAAAACAGGGTTCAAAATCGGCACATTTTTGGCCGATACATGTCTCGCTCTTAGCGTTAATGCGGTTCCAAAACGGAAGATTCTCAGGCAGATAGGTCAGCTCGGCACGGTCACCGGTCTTCGTTTCAAGCGACCATTCGCGGACCTCTTTGAAATGGTCGATCTCACCGACGCCGTTAAGGATCGGCTGATGATCGGATTGGAGAAGTCGGTAAATACAGGCATAATTTGACCGCCCCTTCATATACGCCGCTGTAAATTTTTTTGGCAGGATCTGCTGCAGAAAAGGTATGTCCTTTTCCATCAACTGCTCCTGCAGATTCTTGGTACCCGTAGAGATTATTATCCTTTTCTTTTTCTTAGCGACCGCCTCGATCGCGGGTATCAGATATGCGAGCGTTTTGCCGGTTCCCGTCCCAGCTTCGGCAATGAGGTGCTTTTTCTCTTCAAAGGCGCGTGATATCGCCTCGGCCATTTTGATCTGGCCACCGCGATACTCGTAATTTTCGTGATGTTTCGAAACAAGCCCGTCGGGGCCGAAAACCTGTTCCGCCAAACTATCGCTCATCGTACAATGCCTGTATTTATTGACTTTAGGCCGCTATTTAGGTGATAATCTTCGCACACCAAAACTTTTTGCAAACGGGAATGTCAACGCTTTACCAACCAACCCTGCCGCAGTTTTGATAATCCTAATGCTATCAAATATCAAGGAGTCTGTCTGAATGCGCATTTTTAACTTCGAATCCCACCGCGGTGCGTTACTCGCCCTGCTTGTCGTGGCAATTATCGCTGCGATCTTTGCACTGCCTTTTCATCTAAGGACAAATGCGGCCAAAGGACTGTATCAAAAAACGGAAAGCCATGAGCGAGGCCTCGAAAATTACGACATCCGGACGGACAAAGCGGCGTTTGAAAAGATCGCCGGCTACCGCTCTGCAACGGACAAAGATGCGGTTGCCGTCGCGGATGCCCGCGATGCATTTGTACGTGGCGAGTACCAATTAAAAAAGCGGGTTCCGACGCTCAAGGTCGAATACAACGACGACATTCGAATACCCGAGATCATCGCACCTGACGTGCAGCAGGGCAAGGCGGTTTTTACCGACCGTTCAGACCAAAAACGCTCGGACATACTTATTAACTTTCTGAGGAGCAACAACGAACTGATCGGGGCAGGCGACGAACAGATCAGCCAGCTGAAGGTTGCCGCCGATTACACCAATCCCGACGGCAATTTGTCATTTGTCGAACTAAATCAAGAGATCAACGGCGTCCCGGTATTTCGCGGCGAGGTCAAAGCCGGATTTACAAAACGCGGCGAACTTTTCCGCGTGGTCAATAACTTTGCTCCGGGGCTTGATTATTACTCGATCTCAAAAGATTTTGGTGATCCGGCGATTGCCGTTTCGTACGCTTACCACCACATCAATGCCGAAAGCACGATGAAAAGGGTTCGGCTAAACGAAAAAACATCCACCGAGATCAAAGCCGTCTTTGGCATCGGCGATTTCGCCACAACGGCGGAAAAAATGTATTTCCCGACCGAGCCCGGCGTCGCTGTTCCAGCATGGCGTGTACTGATCTGGCAACCGGTTAACGCCTATTACGTCATTGTCGATGCTCACTCGGGGACGATGCTTTGGCGCAAAAACATTGGCGAGGACCAGACACAAACGGCGACATACAACGTTTACACCAACTCCAACGCTATGATCAATGTGGCGGACAGCCCGTTTCCGCGTACGCCGGGGCCCATCTCGCCGGACGGTACACAAGGAGCAGGAATTCCCCGCACATCGGTAACCCGCATAGGCAACGAGGCCCCGTACAGTTTCAACAACCTCGGATGGATCACGGACGGCGGCAATGAGACTGACGGTAACAATGTCGAGGCAGGACTCGATCGAGACACAACGAACGGCGTCGATACCGTCAACGGCCGCGTAACAGGCTCGGCCAGAACGTTCGATTTCACGTTCACTCCGTTTAACCCGAACACCAACACCGGCGATTCTCCGGTTCCGGCAGGCGAGCCGACCGTCAGCTCAAATACTCCATACTGCACCTCGATAACTCAGCCGCATGGTATGGTCGACGCGCAGCGGGCATCGGTCACCCAGCTTTTTTATATTGCGAACTGGTTTCATGACGAGACTTACATGCTCGGCTTTACCGAAGGGGCGAGGAATTTTCAAAACACAAACTTTACCCCGCAGGGGCTCGGCGGCGACAGGGTAAGCGCCGAGGGACAAGATTGCTCAGGAGCCAACAACGCAAACTTTAGCACGCCGGCAGACGGCGGACGCGGCAGGATGCAGATGTATCTGTGGGTTGCCCCGACACCCGACATCGACGGCAACCTCGATGCCGATGTTGTCATCCACGAATACACTCATGGCCTGTCAAACAGGCTGCACGGCAACGCCACAGGATTACAGCTAGATCTTGCGCGCGGTATGGGCGAGGGTTGGTCAGATTTTTATGCGCACTGTTTGCTTAGCGAACCGAGCGATCCGATCAACGGTATTTATACGGTCGGAGCATATGACACTTTTACCGGCCCCGGCTCCAATAATAACTATTACGGCATCCGTCGATTTCCCAAGGCAGTGATGGCATTTACCGGTGGGCCTCTGAACCGGCCGCATAATCCGCTAACGTTTCAGGATATCGACTCGACCAAGATCAATCTCTCCGACGGAGCATTTGGCCCACGGTTCAATTCAACAGCCGACCAAGTTCACAACATCGGCGAGGTCTGGAGCATCGCCCTGTGGGAGATCCGAGCACGGATGATAAATCGTCTGACGTGGGCTGTCGGCAATCGACGTGTCTTGCAATTTGTGACGGATGGGATGAAACTCGCACCGCTCAATCCGACGCCCATTTCCGAACGCGACGCGATGATCGCCGCCGGGCTCGCGAGCGGGACGCCGGAAGACGTTGCGGATATGTGGGCCGGATTTGCACTGCGCGGATTTGGGGCAAGTGCCAGTATCCAAAAGATCGGGGCTGCCAGCACCGGCGGACTGGGAACTGTACGGGTCACAGAGGCATTTGACCTGCCCAATCTTTTCCAGAATCCGAACCTGACGCTGGCTGACACGGGCGGTAATAACAACGGTGTAGCCGATCCGGGCGAGACAGTCGCTCTGACGATCCCGCTGACAAATTCGACCGGCATCGTCGCTAACACGACGACGTTACAGATCGTCGGTGGCAACTCCGCAAATTACGGCACGATCAACAGCGGTTCGACCGTCAGTCGGACGATCAACTACACGGTCCCGGCGGGTACTGCCTGCGGCAGCGTAGTGACCCTGACGCTCAACGTCAACAGCAGCCTCGGTGCGACGAGCTTTACACGGACTATATCGATAGGCACACCCGTTGAAACTTTTGCCCAAAATTTTGACGCCGTAACGGCTCCGACAGTTCCGGCCGGTTGGACCGTAACATCGGCAGGAGCGGAGACACCCCCATGGATCTCAACTACATCAGGACCGGACACCGTCCCGAACTCTATGTTCGCGGCCGACATTGACCCGGTTGCTCCTAACGTCGGCGGCTCGACCAACTTGACATCACCTGCGGTCGCGGTGACCGTCCCGGCAGCGACGCTTACATTTCGTCATCGATACAACAGCGAGCCCGGCTTTGACGGCGGCGTGTTGGACATCAGCATCCCGGGCGTTTCGGGCGGTGCATTTCAGGATATCGTGACAGCGGGCGGGACATTTATCCAAAACGGATACAATTCGATTCTGCCCGTAACGAGCACCAACACGCTTGGTGAACGCTCGGCATGGTCGGGCAACTCGGGCGGCTATGTAACGACGGTCGTACGTATGCCGGCTGCGGCCGTGGGGCAATCTGTGCAGTTTCGTTGGACATTTGGATTTGATTCGAGCGTCGCTCCCGCGGGCGGCGGGTGGAATGTGGACACCGTTCAGTTCAACGGCAACTCGCAATGCATCGTCACTGCCGCGGGTGTAGATATCTCCGGGCGTGTATTCGCGAGCGAAGGCCGCGGCCTGCGCGGTGCGCTTGTGAGATTGACCGACCAAAACGGCGTGATACGTAACGCCGCCACGGGGACATTTGGCTTTTACCATTTTGCCGATGTCGAACCCGGACGAACCTATACCGTCAGCGTCGCTTCGAGACGTTTTACTTATTCGCCGCGTATTGTTCAGCTAAATGACAGCGTCGCCGGGCTTGATTTCCAACCCGAGTAAACGGATAGGCGGCGCACACGGATGCTATTGACTTGTATATTTGCCGACAACTATTTTTTTAACACACAGTTTTGCAGACTTTTAGACATAAGGACCCGTCAAAAGTCAGTTGCACTTAAGAGTTTTCCCGGAGCATTTTCATGAAACCTCATTCACGCGGTTTGACCGCAATAAAACTTGCCGTCATCGCCGTCGTTTCCGTCGTGGTTTTGACAGCCTTTTATTGGAACGGCAGCGATAATGTCAAGGCATTTTCGACGGGCCCGCCGATCGGATACACGGGTGCCCCGGCAGAAAGCAGTTGTAGCGATTGCCACAGTGAATTTCCTCTAAATAGCGGCCCTGGTTCAGTTGAGATCCTTGGGCTGCCACATGACTACAAACCCGGCCAGCAATACACGGTCTCGGTCAAGGTATCTCAGAAAGAGGCGATCCTGTACGGTTTTGAGGTGACGGCGATAAACCGATTAGGGGCACAGGCCGGTACGCTCACGGTAACGAATTCGACCCGAACTCAGTTTGAAGAGGGACAGTTTGGGCCAAAAGATCTGACGCGACAGTATATTTTTCATACCTTGTCAGGAGTCGTTCCGCAAGATTTTGGCTTTAATACATGGAGCTTTACATGGACGGCCCCGGCACAGAGGATCGGAAAGATCGATTTTTACGCCGCCGGAAACGCTGCCGACAGCAACGGCAATTCGAACGGCGACTATATCTACACGACTTCGTCGTCAACTCTTTCGGGATCGGCGCTTTCAAATTTTGACGGCGACACCGCGAGCGACATCGCCTATTTTCGCCCTGCGACGGGTGAATGGTTCAGCCTTAATATTCAGACTAGTGCGAGTCAAACCCAGACCTTTGGTGCGGGCGGCGACCGCATCGTTCCGGGCGACTATGACGGCGACGGCAAGACGGACCTCGCGCTTTACCGTCCATCGACCGCCGAATGGCGCATCCAGCGGAGCACGCTTGGTTTTGTCCTCACACAATGGGGAAATCCGGGCGATATTCCGGTACAGGGCGATTATGACGGCGACGGGCTAACGGATGTGGCTGTTTTCCGGCCGTCAACCGGCTCTTGGGTGATCAACAGGTCGCAGCAAGGCCCGACGACACTCACGCTCGGCCAAAGCGGCGACAAACCCGTCCAAGCGGACTATGACGCCGACGGAAAGGCTGACATCGGCGTTTTTAGCCCGGCGACGGGCAATTGGACCATCAATTCTAGTGGCGGCGGCGGCATTTCTGCCGTATTAGGCCCCGTTGCCGCAGGCGACCGGCCTGTCCAGGCTGATTATGACGGCGACGGCAAAGCCGACATCGCGATCTTCAAACCTTCGACGGCAACATGGGTGATCAAAAAATCGACCGGGGGCATAACCTCCGTGCCCTATGGCACAGCCGTAGATATTCCCATCCCGGCTGATTACGACGGCGACGGCAAGGCCGACATTGCGGTCTATAACGCCCGCCGTAAGCGGATGGCAGGAGCGTGGCAGATCCTACAAAGCTCGACCGGCACAACCTATAACCTAGCAATGGGCCAGACCCGCGACGTCCCCATCGCCTCCGGCTACATCGCCCAATAAAAAAGAAAAGGCGTCGCGATATGCGAAGCCTTTTTCTTTTTTGGCTGCGGAGCAGGCGGCATATTTGTAGCACTTCGCGAGATGTGGGACCACGCAGATCAGAGATAGAGCCGTTGGAAACGGCGGCATAATATCCGGCGTCAGTTGTTATGCCACCGTCTCCGACGGTTCAAAACCAATCGCCGTTGGCGACAGGATACAACAATTTTGGTCCACCTTGGTGCATCCTGGTCCACCTGGTCCGGACCGGACCAAGAACGTTCATGGAGAAACAAAAAAGGCTGTCTGGGATTCCAGACAGCCTTTTTACGGATGGAAACATTAACAAATGCGAACAGGCCTTATGGCTTGATCGGCTGGTTGGTGAGGGCGTCTGGTTTGACCACACCCGGGGTCTGGAATACGACAGGTGACGCATTTTCGACGACCGGCTGTGAGTTTGACGGAGGATTGCCCATCGGCACCGGCTGGAGTATTGTCGCGGGACGCGGTGCGACACCGTTTTGATTGCCTGCGTTGTAATCAGGACGCGTGATACGCGGCGTGATGAAAAACAGGATCTCGTTGGTGTTACGCGAGATGCCCTTACGCTTGAATAGGTTTCCAAGCAGAGGGATGCTGGCGAGGCCCGGCGTGCGATCCTGGCTTTCGCGTTCGTCATCAAACAGGACTCCGCCGACGACCGTCGTTCCGCCGTCAGGCACAACGACCTCTGTCTGCATGCTCTGTGTGTTGATCGATGGATTTGCTCCGCCGACGACCGATGCGGTCGAACTGTTTTCGGCAGTTACTTTGAGTATGACCGTTCCCTGATCGGTGATCTGCGGGGTGATCGCAAGTCTCAAGGGCACATCGACATAGGTCGTTGTGGCAATAATTGCGCCACCGGCGGCGGATCCCGGCTGGATCGTCGTTACAGGTATCTTGGTCGCGCTCTTGATCTCCGCAGGACGGTTGTTGAGAGTAGTTACACGCGGGGTCGCGATAACCTTGGCCTGGCCTTTCTGTTCACCGGCCGTGATCATTGCACTGATCTGTGCCGTTCCAAATATGCCCGTCGTCAGGCCGATCGCCGAATTTGCGATCTTTGACATAAGGTCGTTACCGATACTGGGGTTCGGCGTACCGGCCGTCGGTGTAAGCCCGGTCATACCGGGCAATGTTCCGCCGACACCGCCGCTGCCGCGGGGACCTGTAAAGATCGCTCCGAGCTGGACGCCGATATCGCGGCTAAAGTTTCGCGTGGCAACGACGATGCGTGCCTCGATCTCGACCTGCGGTTCAGGCTGGTCCAGGATCGCGATAAGCTGTTTGATCGCCGCAATGTTGGTGGCAACGTCGGTCACGATCAGTGAATTGCTGCGAGGATCTATCTCGATCGAACCGCGACGCGAAAGACGTCTTTTGATGATCGGCAGCAAACCTGATGCCCCGCCGCCCGCACCGGACGACGCAGACGATCCCGAAGACGAGGGACTGTCGGAGGACGTGCCGGCACTCGGGCCGCTCGGTGACGAACCGCCGGCTGCGGTAGCGTAATTCAAGCGGATCAACTCGGTGTAGAGCTGAGTCGTGTCGAGCTGATTGTTCATCCTCTCGCGATACAGTTCGCCCTCGGCGGCTAATATCTTGTTGTCGGCTATACGCAGAATGTTTCCATTTACCTGCACGCCAAGTTCCTGTGCCTGCAGCACCGAGTCGAGTGCGATGTTCCACGGAACATCATTGACCTTGACGGTGACAGGTATTTCCTTGACCGATCTGTCGATCACAAAGTTGATACCGTACTGGTCGGTGATGTACGACAGGATGTCGCGGATGTCGGCATTGACGACATTAAGATTGATCGGTTCGCCGCGAAAGCCCGGCTCGCCGTAATGTTTGCCTTGCGATTGCGGCTCAACCTTTTGCGCGACGGCCGTTAGAGCCAGTGTGCTCACGATAGCCAACGCGATGATGGCTTTTTTGGCCGCTTCGCTTAATTTGATTAGAGACTTCATGTTTCCTCCGTAACTAAATAGATCGTTTCCCGACTAAGGGGCGGGGCAGATCAGGTCAGAACTTTTTTAATTCCCGCTATTCTTTGCGACTTTGACCGGCTTTTTCGTGCCCTTTTTTGGTTTATCAGTCTCGGTTTTGACCGGCTGATCGTTCATCTCGTCAAGCGGCGAGACAAACGGGTTAGACGCGGGCTTAATGGCTTTGTCAGATGTGGCGGCGGGCTGGCTGCTGGCGACCTCGGGCGGGCGATCTCCTTGTGTCGGTGCCGTGCCCTCGACCTGAGCTTTCATCGAATACTGTTTGAGCGGTTTGTTTTCGACCGATGCGACAAACTTACCGTCGCCGGTCTTGGTCACCCTGCGGAAAACAAGGCGGTTCTCTTCGACAGCAACGAGCTGGCCGTCAAAAAACTTTTCGCCGGGATATATCGTGTATGAGAGCTTGATCGGCGTCGCTTCGACCATCGCGGCATAACCACGAGGGGTCTTAAAGATACCGGTCACAGCCATCTCATTGAGCGTCAGCACGCTGGTTACCTTTGGTATCACAGCACCGTTTGCGACGGCCGTTTCACGCATGCGTTTGTAATATTCGATGCGGGCTTCGATCGCCGGCGGAGCATAGCTCATCGGCGATGACGACGTGCCGGTCTTTACGACCTTGGTGCCGACCGGGCCCTGCTTTTTCTCTTTCTTATAGCTTGGTTTGGCGAACGGATCACGCTGGGCGTTGACCTCTGCAAACATCCCGCAGAATAAGAGCAGGCCTGCGGCCGCCGCTCCAATGCTGATATTTCGAAGTATTTTCGATGTGTTGATCATGGCTTTATTCTCGTAAATCTTTTTCGGTGGGTTACTTAGAGACAGGTGCAGGTACGGCGGGTTGTCCTGGTGCCGGAGCGGTGGGCTGACCCGGAACTGCGGGTTTGGCAACAGCATCGGCCGGGACGGCATAGTACGCCGTCAACACAAACTGTGCGTGGAGCGTCCTTGTGTCGGACTGCTTTTCAAGCTGATTGAGCTTGAAATCAGTGATCGATACGATACGCGGCAGTTTTGCCATCGCGTCAAAGAAAGCTCGCAGATTGGTAAAGTTGCTGTCAACCTCTACCTCGACCGGCTTTGCCATGATCGAGTCCTGAGTCGAATCGTCACGCGGGCTAAACCGCATCACGATCAGACGGCTGCCATTGGCCGTATCCTGCAGACCTTGCAGCACATTTGTGATCTCACGCTGTTCGGGCAAGAGCACCTTTAGCTCGTCATACTCGGCAGATTTGCTGGCAAAAAGTGCGCGAAACTCATTGATACGCTGCGTCGCCACGCGTGCCGTTTCGTTCTTTGCCTGTAGCTGCGACACCTGATCGTTCAGGGCTGTGACCTCTGCACGCATTTCGCTGGTATAGAAATACCAGACGCCGCCGTAGATGAATGCGGCCAAGGCGACAAGCATCATCAGGTGAAAGTGCCACTTTAGATCTTTGATTTTCTCTAACATTTTCGTTTCCTTCTATTAGGCTTATGGTCAATCGTTTATTTCTTTGCGACCTGAACAGGCGGTACCGGAGTTCCCGGAGTTGTTGCTGACGCGGTCGTGGGGTTACCGTTGTCTGCATTAGGCGCTTTTGACGGCGTGTAAGCACAGCGGATGGTAAAGTTGACGATCGATAGCTTAGGAGCCTCGCCCTCAGCGTTTACCTTTTGCGGAGCATTCTGATTTTGAACATCAACACGTGTCGTCTCGATACTTAGATTCGAGAACAGGCCGTTTGAGAATTCCAGGCTGCGGCCAAACTGCGTCACCTGTGCCTCGTCCGGCGAATTACCCTTCAGAACGATGGTGTCGCCCGTCTGCTCGATATTTTCAATGTAGAGTCCTGGGACCATGGCGATGCGTTCGCGCATTGCGTCAAGTACGGCACTCGGTCCGGCTTGTGACGAACGGAGCCGCTTGATCGACTCGATACGGGTATCGATATTGGCGATCTTGGCCTCGAGCTCTTTTTGCTCGTTCATGACGACTTCGAGTTCGGCAGCGATCTGCTTTTGCTCGTCGAGCTGGCGTTCGGCCTCGGTCTTTGCCATCGAGGTACTGATGACATCCCAACCAATGACCGCTGCAAGCAGTACCGACACGACGACCGACATCAAGATCATCCGCGATTTAGCGCTGGAGATCTTGCGGTCGACGGCGATGACGGCACCGCCCTGTCTTTCTGTAACCGAATTGAGTAGATTGATCTTGATCATCGTTTTTTATTACACTCCCCTGATAGCTAATCCGACGGCTACGGCCATTTCCGGCACGATCTCGCTGAGATAATCGGGGTCGAATTTCTTTGTATCAATATTAATATTGCGGAACGGATCGAGTACCTCGACCGGCAATTCGAGCCGTGTGCTGAGTTCCTGTGAAAGTCCGGCAAGCTTAGAACCGCCGCCCGAGATGAGGATCTTTTGAACTACCGTCTCATTGTCCTCGGTCGTCGCACGGTAAAAATCAAAAGTTTTCTGTATCTCCATCGCGACGATCTCGGTAACGTTGTTCATCAACGGCTCGATGGATTTTTCTTCGACACCATCGACAGCCTCGGCCACGCCGCGTTTGACGGCCTCGGCTTGCTGAAAATTCAGGCCCAAGCTTCGCTGCAATACGTCCGTGAACTGGCTGCCGCCGACGGTGATGTCGCGGGTAAAGAGCGAACGCGTACCCTTGACGATATTGACGTTCATCGTCGAGGCACCGATATTGAGCAACGTGACGACGTCATCTTCGGTCGGGTTATAGTTCACCTCGTAGCAATTTTGTAGGGCAAAAGTATCAACGTCGATCACGACCGGTGTTTTGCCGGCCAGCTGGATGGCCTGTTTGATATTGTCGATGCGCTCACGTTTGCAAGCAGCAATCAAAACGTTTGTCGACTCGTCGCTTTCGGCGGTCACCTGATAGTCAAGGCTGACATCGGCGAGATCGTATGGGATATGTTCCTCGGCGTGCCAGTCGATCGACTCTTCAAGTTCCTCGCGGCTCATCCGCGGCAGAACGATGTTCTTTAGTATCACGGAATGTCCGCTCACGCCGGTAACGACGTTGGTCGCATTGACCTGATGATTTGTACAGACGCTCTGGATAACGTCCGAAACAACATTGAGCTCCATGATCTGGCCGTCGATGATCGTGTCTCCCGGCAGATTTTCAAAGCCTAAGCTCACCAGATTGAGATTGTTAAGCTTGCCCTCAAGCTCAACCATCTTTATCGAACTGGATCCGATGTCTAGACCGGCCACACTTTTCTTTTTACCGAACATTTTCTGTTTGCTCCTATTGGCTGCAATATCTTTTTTGGACTAAAAGTTTTCTTGAGTTCCCATCCGAAGATGCGTGTTCTGATTTATGAAGGTTTTTGCCACTCAGTAATAGATCGGAAAGTTGGGACTATTCATTCGACAGGTCAACTAACAAGATGTGCCTAAAACCCGCATTTTTCGGATGTTTCGATCACGAGACGTGATCGGCGGAAACTAACTAAATTCAAGAAAACTTTGTCGCTTGGTGGCGATAGGTGTAAGACCAGTAAGGTCGTTACTCTTAAAATTTACAGTAATGCACAACGTCTGTCAACAGTTTTTTACATTGTTTAACTTCACAATGAAAGAAATTCGGGCAGGTTGATATAGCGATACGGTCAGAATGACCTTATCTAGGTGCGGAATATGGACGTGTTGGGGAATTTGTGAATTTGGCGTATTCGTAATTATTGCAGCGAATGAGTTTAGTTGAACTTTTTTAGTTCCATTTTTGCCACCGATTCAATATGTACCTCGTCCGGGCCATCTGCGAGACGCAGCGAGCGAGCGTAAATCCAAAACTGTGCAAGCGGGAAATCTTGCGAAACGCCGCCGCCGCCGTGGACCTGTATTGCACGGTCGATGATGATTAACGCCATCTGAGGAGCGACCGCTTTTATCATCGCGATCTCGCGGCGGGCGGCCTTGTTGCCTTGAGTGTCCATGAGCCAAGCTGTTCGGAGAACTAGTAATCTTGCTTGATCGATCGCAAGACGCGCTTCGGCGATCCATTGGCGGACAACTCCCTGAGAGGCGACAGGCTTGCCAAACGCGGTGCGGGAATTTGCACGCGAACACATCAGTTCAAGCGAACGCTCGGCAACGCCGATCAGACGCATACAATGATGGACACGTCCAGGGCCTAGACGCCCCTGCGCGATCTCAAACCCGCGTCCTTCGCCAAGGAGTATATTTTCTTTCGGCACACGAACATCTGTGAACGTGATCTCAGCGTGGCCGTTCGGCGCGTCGTCATAGCCCATCACATTTAGCATCCGCTCGACCTTGACGCCGAGCGTGTCCATCGGCACGAGGATCATCGATTGCTGCAAATGCTTTTCGGCATTTGAATCGGTTTTGCCCATAAAGATCGACAGCTTACACCGGGCATCACCGCCGCCCGTCGACCACCACTTACGGCCGTTGAGTATATAATCATCGCCATCGCGGACGATCGACGCACAAATATTTGTCGCATCTGAAGAGGCAACATCCGGCTCGGTCATCGAAAAACACGAACGTATCTCCCCGTTAAGCAGCGGCGTAAGCCACTGCTCCTTTTGCTCCGCCGTGCCATAAAGATGCAGCACCTCCATATTGCCCGTGTCGGGGGCCGAGCAATTAAAGACTTCGCTCGCCCAGACAACTCGGCCCATCATCTCGGCAAGTGGTGCGTATTCGAGATTTGTCAGGTCAGACTCGGACGGTAAAAACAAATTCCAAAGACCGGCGGCCTTTGCCTTATCTTTAAGATCTTCGATCAACTCTCCCGGCTGCCATCGGTCGCCCGTATCTATCTCGGCTGTGAAAGCGGCCTCGTTTGGATAAATATGCTCGAGCATAAAACCCTCGAGCCGACCTAGATACTCCATGCTTTTTTCCGAGTAGTCAAAATTCATTTTTTTACGGAGACGTTTATAGAATAATAATGACCAAAGATTAACATACATCCAGAGCCCTAAACCTGATAAAAAGCACCTAACAATAATGCGATCAGGAAAAAGTTTGGTTATTCAGCTGTAGGTATGGTTAAATGGGTGCGAACATTCGGTTTCAAATTGCATCGACAATATTGGCACAGTAAAGATTGGTCAGAGGAGTTCAATGACACTAATCAACCCCGTTGGCAAAATCTTTTCATGCGTTAGCTTCTTACTAACGCTCCTTTTCCTCACTGCCCCCGCGGCGTTTTCTCAATCCACGGATGAGGCTGTTCCCACGGTGATCGAAAGATTTCCGGTCGAAGGAAACTTGCCGGCCGGGACGTATTATTATCAATTTCGCACGGGTGGCGGTCCCGCAACCGCGGTGTTAGACGTAACAACCCCCGCCGGCGGAGCGACCGTCTCAGCATCTTTCAGCGGACCAGATTGCTGCGGCGCCGATGCGTATGTAAGCGCATCATCGGGAAGAGCCGACCGCATCCGACAGGCATCTGAACCTTTCACGGTTCCGAGCGCGCAAAAACTCAACGTCACCGTTAATGTCAGCGTCGCGAAAGGCCAGACAGTTCGGTTCAGGTTAAACTTTTCCAATCCAGATGCCGGATCGGGCATCATCGTGACACCGCCGAGACCAACTCCGACACCGACTCCGACACCAACGCCGGGGAGCGGCGTCATTATAACCCCACCTAACTGCGCCGATCTGGCAGTGCCCTTTTTTAATGTTACGGGCCAAACCGGTTTAAGAAAAACAATAAGCGGCTCTGTCATAAATCGATCAAGGACCAATAGGTATCTGGGCGGACCAAGAACGCAATGGATCGAGGTGCTCGACATCACGGATGAGGCTACGGATGCCCGCCTGGTCAGGCTGGTCGGATTTGTCCGGTTTACACAAATTGCCCCGCTAGGGACATTTCCCTACTCCGTCGTACATACAGTGAGAGAAAACCGCAGGACCAGGTACAGGATCCGGATCGTCTATGCTCCATCTAACGCCACTAACCGCTTGCTAACCGACGACGACTGCAACGATGCAAACAATACGACGATCCGGGAATTAGTCGAAGGTCTCCAAATTGACGACTATATTCCTTAAATGTTAGCGGGCATTTTTTCGAGAGGACCTGTGTTGAAAGATGAATCCAGAGACAGTAGCTGTACGATCCGGTGAGGAAATAGACGTAGCTCAACTAGCCAATTACCTTCGGTCGAGTTCTGTTAATTCGGGCGGCGATGTAGTCGTCAAGCAGTTTCCTGCGGGCAGTTCTAATCTGACTTATCTTATAAGGTTCGGCGATGCGGAATATGTGCTGCGCCGTCCGCCCTTTGGTAATACGGTCAAATCGGCCCACGACATGTGCCGTGAGTTTAATGTTCTCTCGAAACTCTCAGCTGTATATCAACCTGCCCCAAAGCCTTTACTATTTTGCGATGACGAATCGGCGATAGGTTCCGAGTTTTATTTAATGGAACGGCGAAACGGGTTAATAATTCGCGGGCATATAGGGCAGAACCACCTGCGTGAGCGGGTAGGCTCTTCGCAAGAGTACAGGCTGGAGGTCTGCAAAAGCTTCATCCAAAACCTCGCTGGTCTCCACGCACTCGATTACGCCGCTGCCGGACTCGGCGATCTGGGTAAACCCGAAGGCTATGCCCGCCGGCAGGTCGAAGGCTGGACAAAACGCTATTTCGCCGCAAAGACCGACGAACACACAGAACTGGAAACGGCGATCGCTTGGCTTAATGACAATATCCTTGCAGACTCAGGAGCGTCGCTGGTCCATAACGATTACAAATTTGACAACGTCATGCTCGACCCAGACGATCTCACAAGTATAACGGCGGTTCTGGATTGGGAAATGGTGACGGTCGGCGATCCGCTAATGGACCTCGGCACGACGCTTGGTTATTGGATGTCACGCGAAGTCGGGGACGAGCTGTTAAATATGCCCTTTAACCCGCGTGTCCTGATGGAAAATATTACGCGGCAAGAATTGGTCGAAATGTACGCAGCAGCATCCGGCCGCGACGTTTCTAATATCTTATTCTATTACGTCTTTGGCACATTCAAGATCGCCGTCATCGCCCAGCAGATCTATGCGAGATATGTAAAAGGATTTACGCAGGACAAGCGGTTTGCGAACTTCGACAAATTCGTCGCGGCTTTGGGTAAGATCGCTGCGTGTGCTTTACAAAAGAGCTCGATCTAATTCCCGCTTGTTCGCTGACGCCAGCTCTCGGTTGGGCCACCGGCGTCGCGGCGTTCCATTGTTATGGCTCCGGGTGACGGGCAGATGAGATAGCAAAGATTGCAGCCGACACACTCGGCCTCAATCACGCGGGGGTAGCGTTTGCCGTCCACCTCTTCGAACTCAAAGCTCTGGTGTGCGCCGTCTTCGCAGGCGACGTAGCAGAGATTGCACTGGATGCATTTATCTTTGTGAACGAGTGCTTTGACGTCGTAATTAAGATCGAGATCGCCCCAATCGGTCATACGATGAACCGACTTTCCAACAATGTCGCCAACGTTCGCAAATCCCTTTTCGTCCAAATAATTATTGAGCCCGTCGATCATATCCTCGACGATGAGATAGCCGTAATGCATCACCGCCGTGCACACCTGCACGTTTGCCGCACCAAGCAGCATAAATTCAACTGCGTCGCGCCAAGTATTGATACCGCCGATGCCTGAGATCGGAATATTAAATTCGGCATCGCGGGCAAGCTCCGAGACCATGTTGAGCGCGATCGGCTTGACCGCGGTGCCGCAATAACCGCCGTGAGCAGCCATGCCGTTGACGTTCGGATACGGGATCATCGTATCGACATCGACGCCTATCACTGAGTTGATCGTATTTATAAGCGAAACCGCATCGGCACCGCCTTTTTGAGCGGCACGACCCGGCGGGACGATGTGCGTGACATTTGGCGTAAGTTTTACGATGACCGGGATGTTCGAGACCTCTTTGACCCATTCGGTGACCATGCAAGTATATTCCGGCACCTGACCCATCGCTGCTCCCATACCGCGTTCGGACATGCCGTGCGGACAGCCAAAGTTTAGCTCAAAACCGTCGCAACCCGTGTCCTGTGTTTTCTTCGTGATCTCCTGCCAAGCTTCTTTTTTCGATTCGACCATCAGGCTTGCGATCACGGTGTGGTGGGGATATTTCTTTTTGCACTCGGTCATTTCCTTGAGGTTGATCTCAAGCGAACGGTCAGTGATCAACTCGATATTATTGAGCCCGATCATCCTTACCTGGCCTTGATCGAGAGCGGCGAGCCGCGACGAAACGTTTGTGATCCGTTCACCAAGCGTTTTCCATACCGCTCCGCCCCAACCGGCGTCAAAGGCACGTTCGATCATCGAACCCATATTCGTCGGCGGCGCCGACGCGAGCCAAAACGGATTGGGCGACTTAATTCCTGCAAAATTTGTAGTTAGATCAGCCATGGTTCTATGCCTTCACCGCCTCGATAACGCTGAACGCCGAAAGGGTCGGGACGATCCGGTTAAGTTTGAATCCCGCAGCGTCAAAAAGTTGGGCATACTCTTTTTCGGTACGCTCTGTGCCGCCCGGCAAAGCCAGCATTTCGAGGTCCAGGATCTTGCTCGGGTGCGGTTCATCACCTTCAGGTACGACCATTTCCACAAGTAGGACACGTCCATCACCGTTCATCGCACGATGGATCGACCTCAAGATAGTGATCGCCTTTTCGTCATCCCAGTCGTGGATAATGTGCTTCATTATGTAAGCATCAGCCGCCGGGACCTCGACAAAAAAATCGCCCGAGAGAGCTTGGACACGATCCGCCACTCCTTGGCTTTCCAGCATCTCGCCCGCTCCGGCAATGACGTGGTCCATATCAAAAAGGATGCCTTTCATCGCAGGATTGGCTTTTAAAATTTGTGACAATAGAAACCCGTGGCCGCCTGCGATATCTGCAAGCGTATCAATACCTGTAAAATCATAGGCCGCAACGACCACGGGTGCCGCCATCGCACTGACCTCGGTCATCGCCTGATTAAAGATCTCGCCTTCTTCAGGATGTTCGCCAAACCACTCAAAGAGCTTTTCATCGTACGTGCGGTTCCACGCGGTCTCGCCACTCACGACAGCCTCGTGTATATTGCCCCACACCTGATAGTGCCACGGGCGTGCCATAAACCTAAGAGTTCCGCGCATGGAACCAGCCACGTCTGACCTCAGCGCTTCTGATAGCGGCGTGTTCGCAAAGGTTCGCTCGCCTACCTCGGTAAATATGCCAACCGACGCAAGGCTCCGCATCACTCGATAGATTGAACGCTCATGTACGCCTAATACGTCAGCCAATTCAGAGCTTGATCTCGGCCCGTCGTTCAGATGATCGGCGATCGAGAGCTCGGCCGCGACACCAAGTGCCTGACCGATGAGAGCCCCAAGTCCCATCTGCAATAGCAGAGCCTGCGGCGGCAGATCAAGAGGAGCCGTTTGTTGTGCGTTTGATTCAATCAAAATTCTGTCTCCTTACAATTAATGAGGGTTAGGATCTACCGGTGCCTTAGGAGGATCGCGTAAAATTGCCCCGGCGAACTCGACCTTTTCTCCCGTCAATGTCTCGTGAATACCCATCGCGGCGTGCTTGCCCATTTGCGAGGCATCGACCGCCTCGGCTCCGCCATTGGCACAGTCGCCACCGGCGAAGATGACCGGGTCCGATGTCTGCATCTGTTCGTTCACAATGACGCGGCCTTTTTCGTCCACATCGACGCCTGCGATATCCGTAAAGAACGCCGCCATTTTCTGCTGACCGATGGCTTTGATGACCATGTCGCAATCGATGGTGAATTCGCTCTCGCCCTGCCGCACACACATACCACTCACGGTTGGATCACCGCCGATCTCGACCGGGACGGTTTCCCACATAAATTCAATGCCGTCTTTGCGAGCAAGCTCTAGTTCGTATTCGTATGCCGGCGCGTCTTTTTCGGTGCGGCGATACATCAATGTAACTTTCTCCGCTCCGAGACGCTTGGCTTGCGTCACGGCGTCGATAGCCGTATTTCCGGCACCGATGACAACGATATTTGGCCCAAGGGGCACTGAACGCCAGTCACGGGTCTTGATCTTTTCGATTAGCTCTAAAGCGTCATAAACGCCGTCAAGGTCCTCGCCGGGGATGCCGAGACGATTGGTTTCGCCGAGGCCGACGGCCAGAAAGATCGCATCATGCCATTCCCTGAGCATCGCCATGCTGACGCGGTTGACCTCTCCCAATATTTCGGTCTCATCGTCGCCGCCGGTGATGAGAGTATTGAGGATAAATTTCACGCCCATGCGGGCGATATGATCGACCTCGCTCAAAGACACGCTCTGTGGCATCTTGTACTCCGCCATCCCATAGGTGTCGAGACCACCGGCTTTTTCCTTAGCCTCGTAAACGGTTACGTCGTAACCCAGCCGTGCAAGATATGCGGCACACGAAAGACCCGCTGGGCCCGAACCGACAACGCCGACGGACTTGCCATTTTGCTCGCCTTTTTCAAATATCTGTTTATCAACGGCCATCGCGTGGTCGGTCGCATAACGCTGGAGCCGGCCGATCTCGATGGGTTTATTGATGAGAGTTTTCTCGACGCACGCTCCTTCGCACAGCACCTCAACCGGGCACACGCGCGCGCAGCTTGCACCGATCGGATTGGCGTCAAATATAACTTTGGCTGAACCGATGACGTTGCCGCTCGCGATCTTTTTGATAAACGCGGGAACATCGATATGGGTCGGGCAAGCGTGCATACACGGAGCGTCGTAGCAATAGAGACAGCGGTTCGCCTCTTGCATCGCCTCCGCGGCAGACATTGCAGGGTTGATCTCGGCAAAATTATGCTCGATCTGTGTTATGTCCAGCGGTGTGCAAAATGAATTATCCATACGCTCTCAACTGACCTTTACAAAATATTTGCCGTCAAAACGATAGGTGATAAATTTGCTCGTGACGCGTCCCTGAGGCGTACGTTTGTCTTCGATAACAACAGGAAAACGAAAACTCTTATTCGCCTCGTTGTAAGAGAAAAGCCTGACGGGCCGCTCGGGATGATCAACGACGGTAAAAAAGTCAAAGGCAAAGCCGACCGAATTTTTGATACCTGATGTTGTTTTGATCACCTTAGCATCCGTGTCTAGCTTTTCGCCGTTGATGCGAAACGCTTTGATCGTCTGGCCCGCAAGTGATGTCGAACCGATAAACGTCGAAACACCGAGATAGATCGGCCCACCCGGCACATCGGTCTGAAATATTTGATGGTAAAAGACACCGGCGCTTTCGTCCTCAAGTTTTTCAGCCCAAGTGTATATTTTTCCGCTCTTACCCTTGTACTGAAAGACGCTGGAAAAATCGTGCATCGTCCCGCCGGATTCGAGGTCCCATGAATAAATACGCAGCCGCCCGTCCTTTGACGTCGTGACGTACATTTTGTCTTTCAGCCCCTGAAAGCCGAATTTCATAATGTCAGCCCGCTTGCCATATTTGAGTAGCTTGTCCCTGAGGTCGGCGTTGTTTTTTGCCAGCTTTTCGTCGTCATAGCCGCCGCCGTAATTGCCGTATTTTGAGATGTTCTCGAGATACCCGATAAACTCACGCTCTACAGCAACAGGCGTCTGCGCGGATGCTGCACTCGTAAACAGTAAGAAGAGTAAGGCTAAAATACTGTGTCTCATTATTTTTAATCGTCGATGATCGGGCCGTAAGCATCCGGGCGGCGATCTCTAAAAAATTGCCACGTGTTGCGAACCTCGCGGATCTTGTCCATATCGAGATCGGCGACGACCAGTTCGTCTTGGTCGCGTGAGCCGACCGCGAGCATCTGGCCGCGCGGGTCGCAGAAATAGCTCTGGCCGTAAAACTCGCCGATGTTCCACGGAGCTTCGGTGCCGACGCGGTTGATAGCACCCACAAAATAGCCGTTAGCGACCGCGTGAGCGGGCTGCTCGAGTTTCCAGAGATATTCGCTCAACCCCGCGACAGTGGCCGACGGATTAAAGATTATTTCGGCACCGTTGAGTCCCAAACATCTCGCTCCTTCAGGGAAATGCCGATCGTAACAAATATAAACACCGATGCGCGCGTACGCCGTATCAAAACACGGATAGCCGAGATTGCCCGGCTTAAAATAAAATTTTTCCCAGAATCCAGGTGCAACGTGCGGGATATGCGTCTTGCGATACTTGCCCAGATATGTGCCGTCGGCGTCGATGACGGCGGCGGTGTTGTAATATACGCCGGTCTGCTCTTCCTCATAGATCGGCACTATGATGACCATCCCGTGCTGTTTGGCGACCTCTTGCATCAGCTTTACGGTCGGGCCGTCGGGAATGCGTTCGACCGCCTCGTACCAGCGGGTAGTTTGCTCGGCACAAAAATACGGCATCGTGAAGACCTCTTGAAAACACAGCATCTGCACGCCCTGTTTGGCAGCATCCTCGACCAGCGTCATCTGATGATCGATGTTCGCCTTGCGGATCTGCTCGATCGGAGCATCGGTCGGGGCGACGTTATGAGCCTGTATCAGGCCGGCCTTTATTATTCTCGACATACGGTTTCTGTCCTCGATATTATTTTTTCACTGCCGGTGCGGCAAATTTGTCATCACTGACCGCCGCGTTAGATTTTACATCAACGATCTTACGCGTCCACTGTATTTGCGGCATTGCATATTTGATCGTCGTCGGCAGCTTAACACCGCCAAAATCCTTGTGGTCTAGATAATCTACCTGAAAAACGTGATTACCCAAAATGGTTGGCGACGATGCCGTTCGACGTACTAAAAAGCCCGTTGTCACATCAAAATAAAGCCGCTCGCGAGAATTATCGGCAAGTGTGCCCAAAACCAAATAAACGTCACGCCCGTCAATACGGTCGAGGAAGCGAAATTCGAGCTTGGTGTAGATTGGCTTGAGATCCGCATTGGCAAAGATCTGAGCCTCGCGACGGATCTGTTCGATCTCGTCCGGCTTTAACTCGATCGGACTGCCGTTGCCTACTTTCCATGCAGTTTTACCGTCAAAAACTTCGCTGACAACGTATTTGCCATATATCGTGTTCGCGATCAGCTTTTTGCCTTTCTGAAAGATCTCTTCCGGCTCGGTCGTCTTGCCGTCGGGCTCGACGCGGGTCGCCTTGATCTCGCGTGAGGTCACCTTGGCGATATTTGCCGCGCCGCCCATCGCGGCTTCGTATTTGGCGAGAATCTCCTCAACGGTCGGTTTCTTTTCGGGCTGCTTTGGCCGCTCCTCAGCGGGTTTTGCTGCGGTCAGCGGAAAGCTCGGCTGCGGATGCGAGCGGCCGTTGTGACAGGTGTTGCAGTTGATCTCAGGCCGCCCATTGAAATTGACCTTATTCAAGTCGAACATCATGGTCATCATCTTGCGGGCCATGTCTTTGTGCTCAAAACCCTC
>JBGTII010000050.1:0-29561 GCA_041745735.1 Pyrinomonadaceae bacterium
CCGCGGGCACCTTTGTCGCCGTAGCGATCGTATTCGGGAAATTCGATCCGCCAGCGGTCGAGAACCTCACGGGTTTTGAACGGCGACTTGACCGTCACGCCGGGTTTTGCTGTGTCGGCCTCGGTTGACGGGTTGGTGACGGTAAAATCAATCTTGCGTTCGCTGCCGTCGATGATGACATTCTCCAGTGCCGAACAGATCTTTTGTGCGTCGCAGATGAGATTGGCAAAGGTGCCGTATTCCTCGGTTTTGCCCCGGTCAAATCTCGCTTCAAACGGAGCGGCGACCGTGATGCGGTACGCTCCGTTGCTCAGACGAATGGTATAGCTACCGTCTGCCTTGGTCTGCCGCACGGTGCTCTTAGAAGTGATCTGATTAGTAGCGACGACGGTGACACCCGTCATTGGTTTGCCGTCCTTATCGACGACCTTGCCCGTCAGCCGCCCGCCCAACGACTGTCCGCTAATGTCCGCCGTCATGGCGACCACTACGGCCACGAGCCAAAGAGTCAGTTTGGGCAAACTCGACAACATAAGGACACGATCTCAAAATGTAAAATTTCAGTAGAAACTGACTATGTTATTTAGCACATATTGCGTTCAAAAACAAGGTTTTGACGACCATGTCTTGGTCCGGTCCGGACCAGGTGGACCAAGGTGGACCAAGGTGGACCAAAAAAAGACTCCGCATAGCGAAGCCTTTTTGATCAAATTGACGCTGCAGTGACTCTATTAGCCGATAAACATTTCCTCGTCTTCGTAAGCACGGTCGATCTGTTTCGGAGCCGGGGCAAATAAGACTTCAAGTCCTTTTTTTACGCCGGCCATTACAGCGGCGATCTCGCGGGCAGGGACGACGATCTTTTGCTGGACAAACTCGGTCGTGTCGGTCACCTGCATGTGCGTCCGGTCGATCGACCGGCTGACCATTTCGACCTTGTCTTTGGCAACGAGAGCAGTGTCGTTGACGAGTAAGCGTAGCTCGGCGATCTCATCCTTGATGATCTCAGTCGATTCGGCCAAATACCTTGTCGTCGTGGACAGGTTGGCCGAGATCTCGTTAAAATGCACCGAGATCTCACGGCCTTGAATGCTCATGGCGTCGACCTTTGCGATCAGCGGTTCGACCCGCTCCTCGATGTTATGTACCGTCTTGACCACTTTTCGGACGGTCAGGGCGATCCATAGCAACGCGACCGCCATAAAGACAAAGCTGATCGCGATCACGATGGACGATACCATCTGCCAAAACTGAGGATCGTTCGTATTCATTTAGTCTTTGTTTTCTTTTTCATCGACCGGATACGAAGCACGTCCATCGGTGATGGATTTCGACTCGTTTTTACGCTTTTCGGCGGTATAGGCGTCCTTTCCGGCTTCGATCGCAGCTGAAAATGGGTTTGCCGTGGCGGCTGCCGCAGTCTTTGCCTTTTCGCTCAACTCGTGAGCTTTTTCGGTAGCCGTTTCATAAAGCTCACCGGCCTTTTCTTTCGAAACTTCGTAATATTCGCCGGCCTTTTCCTGTAGCTGAGCCGCGGTTTCCTTGCTCTTTTCTATGCCCTTGCGGGTTGCATCAGCGATGTCGCCACGAAGCTCTTCGCCAGATTTCGGGGCGAAAAGTAATGCAAGTATTGCACCGATGCCACCGCCAACGATCAAATATGTCAGCTTTGTAGCTGCGCTCGTTTCTTCTCTTTCGTAATCACGTACCATAAAAATTACCTCCTACGCATGAAAAATGCGATAAAAATAACAAAAATCTGCTATGTGCTAACTATAACAAAAATATAGCGGGTCGGGCAACGATTTTGTTTAGGGGTCGTGATCTATTCGAGCCGCCGACATCATTATCGCAATGATCGGAGGGCATTTTCGGCAACTTCAGCCTGTAGCAGATCGAATTTCGGATTTGTCTTTATAGCGGACTGCAAATATTCACGGGCGGCTTTTTTATTACCTAGGGCTTTGGCGATCATCCCGGCATGATACAGGATCTTTGCGTCATTCGTCTTGAGTCGCAAGGCCTGTTTTACAGCGGTCTCGGCCTCTAAATAACGTTCCTTTTTGTATAGGCACCAACTCAAAGTATCCGCGGCGTAGATATCTTTGATGGAAGCAAAGTCTTTCTCCGCAATATCGAGAGCTTCGTCAAGGCGTACGTCATGATCGGCCCACAACAACGCCAACGGGTGCAAGTCGCCATCTAAACTGAGGGCGGCCTCTTCTGCCCGATGATACTCGGCATCGGCATCACCAGTTCTGCCTTGCTTAGACGCAATATCGCCACGGAGGATATAGGATTGCAGAGTGAGTAGCCCGTTCTTATCGTTATCGAGGATCATGATGGCTGCATCGTAGTCGCCCTGAGACGCCCTGATACGCGATTTCTCGAGGAGTGCAAGTTGATAGCCCGGGGAAATACTGAGAGACTCATCAATCACATTTTCGGCGAGGTCAAGCTTTCCTACCTTGAAGTACTCCTTTCCAAGAGAGAGAAGACACCAACTTTGAGCTTCTTTATCTGCCGGGTCTGTCGTGCGTGCCGCCGCGATATACATCTCTACGGCACCCGGATGATCTCCGAACAATGAGCGGATATGGGCTACACGAGCATACGATGAGCTGTCAGGCCGGAGATCGACCATCTGCTGCGCGTTTGCTCTTGCTTCGTCGTAATTACCTAGCTCCGCGTTAGCATCTGTCAGCACACCATACACAAATGCGTCTTTCGGAAACTCCTTTTTTAGTTGAGTGCCGAGTTCGAGGGCTTTGTCGAAGCGATGAAATGTGAGTTGGAGCGAAGCATGTAATTTGCGGGCTGTAATGTCGCCGGGAGCCTTTTCAAGAGCTTTTGCAACCGCCGCTTCCGCCTTTTTGTTAATGCTGAAATCACCCGTTCGGCGAGCAGTCTTTATAAGATGAATCGCAAGCTGATTGTAACCGGCGGCCGAATCAGGCATTGTTTCGATCAGCTTCAGAGCGGATGCAACGCCCGGGTCTGCTTCCGGATTTAATACAGATTCGGCGGCCGTGGCGATCCTGCTGTACGGTTCCGTCGTGGAGCAGGCCCCACCAAAGCTCAAGAGCAGAGAATACGAAACGATAATTAGGATATTGGAGAAAGCAGTCCACATAATGACCTCTTGGTTATCGAAGAAAAATAAAAGACCTGTAACCGAGATCAATGAGAACCCGGTTACAGGCGGTATCACCATTAAATTACTACGGTGCTGTAGGCGTACTCGACGGACGCGGCTGATTTCCCTGATTAGGGGGAAGCAAATACGGGAATCTCGTTAGCAAGGGCCCCTCAGGGTTGAAGCTCACTCCATCGCCCAATGTATTGTTTGGAGCAATATTGGTTGCGGGCGTGAACGGTGTTCCTCCAGCTACGGCCCTGAGAGCAATGTCCGTGATGTCGTCAAATACGCGACGCCCGTTTGGAAAGCCAGCAAAATCGCCTCCAAGTAAACCCAGACGGTTCTGGCTTGCGATCGCTGTCGGGGCAATGCCGACATTTAGCCGCAGGTATTCATGGGCAGTTCCGTCAGAAAGAAACGTCGTGTAATTGGGTCCAGTAACCGAGTTTACTGGGATGCCCGTGCCGAAAATTTGAACTAAATCATTTCGTGGCGGCGGCGGGATCGAGATACCATAGACTGCCTGCAAAAGCCGCGCGAGCTCGGGGTCTTGGATGGCCTGAACGACCTGTGGAATTGTTCCGTCAACCGCTGGGGAAAGAGTATTAAAAGCGTCTTTCAGACCGAGCGGAATTACTACTTCATTCACCAAAGGATTGCCCAGACGCGATATCTGCCGCCATTCGGTATTTCCACCAGCAACACTGACAGATTGTCGGCTGGCTGTGGCCCAAACACCTATCACTGCATCGCTAGCCGTGGAGCTTGCCGGAATTGCTCCGGTTCGTGTCAGTTCCTGTATTGGAACCTCGATCGCAAGAGTGCTTACATTGTAGTTTTTTGTGGAATCGATACCGCCCGAGGCTCCGATCGAACGCAGATTCAGAGCGTCAAAAACACCTAGATCAATGTAGAAATACTCATCACGGTTACCCGCGAAAACCTTGCCGCCATTTGGTAGATCATAGACTGCAGGCTGCCCTAAATTAGCCTCGTAATTTGGCGTAACACGCTGCCCGATGTTTGCGGGCGGCGTACGGGCACCGGTTATCAGAGATCGAGGCCTTTTAGTGCTTGTCGGAGCCAATCGCGTAACCGAATACGTTTGCGGCATATTGTAATCTAGATCCGCCAAATTTGAGATAACTCCGTCTTGATTGACCGTCGACTGACCCAGAACGGTATTACCGTTCACGATTTGCGTCTGAAATCGAAATTGATATGTTATGTCTTCTTTCCCGTCACCGGTATTGTCTATCTTTATTTCGTACATAACCGAATCGTCCCATCGAAACCATTGCGGGCCGCCTGATGGTTCCTGAAGCGGAATGTAATTGGCGATCAACGTGACAAAGCCCTCCCGGCCTGCTTCGACGCTACGAAATGCGTATGTATCGGTGTTATCAGCAAATCTATCCATGCTGATGAGTGGAGCCTCGGCGTGACTTGAAGCCAGGCTGGGAATTGCGGAAGTTGTAACTAGGATTGCCAATGCGGCAAAACCAAGTGCGATCTGTTTTATTAACTGTGTTGTCATGTTCCCCCTTGTTAAAGTAAGCCGTTTCGGAGACTCGACCCTAACGGTAAAATTTTGAATTATTACGAATCATTCCTAATCGAGCGTCGTAACCGAATAAGAATCTTTTCTCGTCGACAAAGACTCTGAATATACTTTTCAATAAGCATTTCGCCTCGAAGAGGAATATAGATTCAAGATTATGTTAGAAAGCTCCGGGACTATCGGTATGTGCCTTTCCGCACAGTAACGATAGTATTTAATAAAAGATGCTATGTCGCAGATGTTTTGTTAACCTTAAAAGTTTGGTTCTCGTTTAGAGTATGAATCTAGATCAAATTAGAAATTTCTCGATAATTGCCCATATCGACCATGGTAAATCGACGCTTGCCGACCGGCTGCTGCAGTTGACCGGCGCCGTCGCCGACCGCGATATGGAGGCGCAGATGCTCGATGATATGGATCTCGAGCGTGAGCGCGGCATCACCATCAAAGCCCACGCCGTCCGGCTCGATTACAAAGCAAAAGACGGCAAACAGTACGTGCTAAATCTGATCGACACGCCGGGGCACGTTGATTTTAGCTACGAAGTTTCGCGTTCGCTGTCGGCGTGCGAAGGGGCTCTGCTCGTCGTTGACGCATCGCAAGGCGTCGAGGCTCAGACGCTGGCAAACACGTATCTCGCCATCGAAAATGATCTCGAACTCGTCCCCGTCCTCAACAAGATCGATCTGCCGTCCGCGGAACCCGACCGGATCAAAGAGCAGATCGAGAACATCATCGGCCTCGACACAAGTGATGCCGTGCTGACATCAGCCAAGACCGGCCTCGGCGTCGCTGAGGTTCTCGAAGCGATCGTCGCCAAGGTGCCGCCGCCAAAGGGTGACCGAAACGCTCCGCTGAAAGCTCTTATTTTCGACAGTTGGTACGATTCGTATCGCGGCGTGATCGTACTTTTTCGCGTGATCGACGGCACGGTCAAAAAAGGCACGAAGATCAAGTTTTTTAACACTGGCCGGGAGTATCTGGTTGAAACCATTGGTGTTAACCGCCCGCGTCCGACGCCGATCGGCGAGCTTGGCCCCGGCGAGGTCGGCTTTTTGACGGCATCGATCAAGACGGTCGCCGACGTCGAGATCGGCGATACTATCACCGATGCCGCACGGCCGGTTGCTGAACCATTGCCTGGTTTTCAGGAAGTAAAGCCCATGGTCTTTGCGGGGCTGTACCCAATAGATGCGGCCCAATACGAAGACCTTCGCGATGCGATGGAAAAGCTGCGGCTCAACGATGCGTCGTTTTTCTTTGAACCGGAATCATCGACCGCACTCGGTTTTGGATTTCGCTGCGGCTTTCTGGGTTTGCTCCACATGGAGATCGTCCAGAAGCGGCTGGAGCGTGAATTTAACCTCGAACTGATCACGACCGCACCCGGCGTGCGTTACCGCGTGACGACGACCGATGGTGAGGTCGCCGAGATCGACAGCCCTTCGAAAATGCCCGAGACCGGCCGCATCGTTAAGATCGAAGAGCCATTTATCGAAGCGACAATCCTGACCAATGATGACTATCTGGGCGGCATATTACCGTTGCTCGATGAAAAACGCGGGATCCAGAAAAAGTTTGAGTATGTAACAACAAACCGCGTGATGCTCGTCTATGAACTACCGCTCAACGAGATCGTGCTTGATTTCTATGACAGGCTAAAGTCTGTATCTAAAGGGTATGCATCGCTCGATTATCATTTATCAGGCTATCAGGCGAGTAAGCTGGTCAAGCTCGACGTGCTCGTTTCCGGTGAGCCGGTCGATGCTCTATCGCTGATCCTGCACGCGGACACAGCCACGGCAAAAGGCCGTCTTTTGACCGCGAAGATGAAAGAACTCATCCCAAGGCAGATGTTCGAGGTCGCCATCCAGGCCGCCATCGGCAGCAAGGTCATCGCCCGCGAAACCGTCAAAGCAATGGGCAAAAACGTCATCGCCAAATGCTACGGCGGTGACATTTCGCGCAAACGCAAGCTGCTCGAAAAACAAAAAGAAGGCAAAAAGCGGATGAAAAAAGTCGGCCGTGTAGAAATACCGCAAGAGGCGTTTCTCGCGGTATTGAAGGTAAATGAGAGTTAGACAAGTTTCACTCAAACCAGTTGATCGATCGTTGGTGAAATGAGCACAAACCTTCCCGCAATTTGGACAGGCAGCAAACGCGGCTATCTCTTTGACTGGGTTACGCAAAAATGGGTGTGTCTAACCGGACGAGTTGTCGATCTCAAAAGTGAAAGTTGGATACAAGGTCCGATCGGAGATACCCGAGAAATTGGCGAGACCTACTTTGAACGCTTGGCTCAATCTCAGAAGTTCAAACTAAATATTAATCCGGTCGATGCCGGGCTTATTGAAGAATTTGCTGTTCTTGAAAGCAGTACATTCTCGTCGCAGGAACTTCATCCTAAGATCGTAGATTTCTACGAACATACGACTAAATACAATCTAGATGTATGGTCACAATGGAGCGGACTTTTCAAGCCATTTGGCTGGCTCTTGGCTTTTATTTTTAGCAGACGATTACAACAACTTAATTTGCCCATCTCTTCGCTTGATACAAGCCGAGGGATTACGAGCGATATTATTCAGTTAACGGATGAGGCAGGCTCGACCGTTTGGACAGGATGGTTAAGAAAACTTATCGCCACAAACTCAGTGATTTATGCCGGTATCTATTCCACCTGTAGACCCTCAAAGTTTCCAGGGCGGTGTATGAAAGTAGTCTTTCCACTTCCAAATGGAAATGCGACGGTGATAATGAAACCGGAGGTTGATTCCGATGGTTCGATCACATTGATTTCGTCAGGGAGTGGTTTTGGAGAGCCCGGATTCTATTTTGTGGTTCAAAAAAATGAAGACCAAGTTTGGGTGAAATATCTAACGGCGATGAAAGAAAGTATTCGGGTTTATGTTGACGAATTAGGAGACTTACGAGCGGATCATATCCTAAAACTATGGGGAGCGACATTCCTTAAGTTGCACTATCGAATGCAACTAAACTCAGCAGTGCGTACTGTGTAAATCCTGTAGAAACTCAGCGATTTTCTTTTCAACAATCGCCCGAATCTCTTTCAAAAACTCTTTTGAATTCGCTTCAAATCGTAAAACCAATATAGCCTGCGTATTCGACGGGCGGACGATGCCCCAGCCGTGGTCGAAGACGATGCGGGCGCCGTCGATGGTTATTACTTTGTGATCAAGGGCGAAATGATCGGCGATCTTTTGTACGACGTCAAATTTTATTTCGTCGGGGCAATCGATTCGCAACTCGGGCGTTGAAAACGTTTTTGGAAGGTCGGCGAGCATTGCGGAAAGCGGCTGGTCGGCTTTTGAGAGTATTTCCATGACGCGGGCACCGGCGTATGCGGCGTCGTCAAAGCCGAAAAAGCGGTCGGCAAAAAATATGTGGCCGCTCATTTCACCCGCGAGCACAGCACCGGTTTCTTTCATCTTTGCCTTGATTATCGAGTGGCCGGCTTTCCACATCAGCGGCTCACCGCCGTGATCTGCGATATCGTCAAAGAGCGTTTGCGAGCATTTCGCCTCGGCGATGACGACTCCTCCGGGATGCGTAGCGAGGACCGAACGAGACAACAGGATCATCAATTCATCGCCCCAGATGATGCGGCCGGTCTCGTCAACGACCGTGATCCGATCGGCATCGCCGTCAAACGCTATGCCGAGATCGGCCTTTTCTTTGCGGACGGTGACGATCAGGTCCGTCAGATTTTCAGCTATTGACGGGTCGGGATGATGGTTTGGAAATGTTGGGTCCGGGTCAGTATAGAGTTCGACAACGTCGAGGCCAAGAGTTTGATAAATCGGCACGGCCGTTATGCCGCCCATACCATTTCCGGAGTCAACAACAACTTTCAATTTTCGTGGGCCAAGGTCAATGCGCGAGATTAGGTCGCGACAATAGTCATCGAGAACATTGATCGTTTCCGCGGTTCCCCGAGTATCAAGAGGCACACTCCCTACCGGTCGTGTTTCCGCCTTTAATGCAAGCTGCCTTATTTCCAGTATTTGTTCGCCAAAGAGGCTTGCGGTGCCGAGGCTGATCTTAAATCCATTGTGGTCAGGCGGATTGTGCGAGCCGGTGATCATCACGCCGCCATCGACGTCTTTTGTAAAGAGCGTGTGGTACAAAACGGGCGTCGGCACCATGCCGATCTGCACCGTATCGCATCCGGTCACGTGGAGACTCTCGGTCAACACCTTACAAAATCCCGGCGAGCTTTCGCGGGCATCGTAACCAATAGCGATGCGTTCTGCTCCGTGCTGACGCAAATAGGTACCGATTACTTTGCCGATCACGGCGACGGTCTCGTCCGTCAATTGCCGGCCGACGATGCCGCGAATGTCGTATTCCCTAAAGATATTTGCGTCCATAGTGGTGCCGAGTATCGTTATTCTTACCTATGGATGTGCCCGGCGCAATCGTCGTGAGCTCAATTTATGTGCGGAACAACGATTTTTGCTATACTTTGACAGCGCATTCGGGCAACAGGCGGCTGTGGGCTTGCATCGAAAGAATGCGTCAATCTAGTGATCCGATATTGCCGTTTATGACTAAAATGGGTTTGAAATTTGTATTTATCAGCTTTGCTTTGACGTTTGTGTTCGCGGTCGGAGCATCGGCGCAACGAGTTGTGCCTGTTCCAACGCCGACGCCGCCGACCGGTGACGATACGGGTGCGACGAAGGTTTTTGAGGTGCGTCTGCCGGTGACCGTGACTGAGACCGTTAAGCCTAGGAAAGATGAACTTGTTAAGGGTATGACGCGGGGAGATTTTCTTGTTTTTGAGGATGGTGTCCAGCAAGAGGTCACGTTCTTTTCCGACGAAAAAACTAATCCGCCCATATTTGTCGGCGTTTTGATGGATACGTCGCCCTCGACGGCTGGTAAGATCGGCTTTTCAAAAGAAGCGGCGAAAAATTTTATCTACACCGTCACGCGTCTGCGAAAAGATAAGGCGGCGTTCATGACTTTTGATCACGAGATCACGCTGCGTCAGGATTTTACGGACAAGCTCGATCTGCTCGATAAGGCGGTCGATAAGGTTAAGGCGACTGGTTCGCAGACGGCTCTGTATGACGCGATCTGGCAGTTTTCGGATGAAAAGCTGCGAAACGTCCCTGGCCGCCGCGTGATCGTGATGATCACCGACGGCGACGACACGTTTAGCCGGGCCGATCTCAGAGACGCGATCGATATCGCCCAGCGAACCGAGACGACCGTTTTTGGCATCTCTACAAAGGCGGGCTTTTTGGGCACCGTTCCGGGCGTCGACGCGGGGACGGTGAAGGACAAAGGGGACAAGATATTGGCTCAGCTTTGCGAAGAGACGGGGGGGCAGGTTTTCTTTACGGGCGATATGCTCGCTCTCGAACGTGCGTTTAAGAAGATCTCGGACGAGCTGCGGTCGCAGTACATCATTACCTATAAACCGGCTAATCAGAATTACGATGGACGCGATCGCAAGATCGAGGTCAGATTTAACGACAAGACAAAGACCGAGAAATACAAGATTCGCACGAAGGCCAGCTATCGGGCGATCAAAGACAGTTTGAAGTAGGAAATACGTAAGATGTTGACGAAAAAGGGATTTATTACAGGCTTTACGATCGCGGTCGCTGCAATTTGGCTGATCGGGTTTTCGATCGCCGACGCCCGGCAAAATCCGCCAAATCCTGTAACAAGCTCACCTTCTCCGACACCGACGCCCGCCCCGACACCTGATGACGAGGTCATCAAGGTCGATACGGAGGTTGTCAACGTCCTATTTACCGCACAGGACCGCAATCGGCGTTTGCTCACAGATCTGAAGCAAAGCGATATTCGTCTGCTTGAGGACGGTAAGGTGCAGGAGTTAGTGGCGTTTTCGCGGCAGGTCGATCTGCCGCTCAGCCTTGCGATCTTGATCGACACAAGCGGATCGCAGGAACGAACGCTACCCGAAGAAAAGGCCGCGGCGATCTCATTTTTAGAATCGGTCGTGAGACCGGCAAAGGATGAGGTTTGTATAGTTTCTTTCACCGGCGAGGCGACGCTTGAGCAGGGGTTTACCAATAATCTGGCACGCCTCAGGCGTTCGGTCAACCAGGTCAGATTTATCCCGCCCTCAGGTTATATTGGTGGTGGGGTGATGACCGGAACGCCCCCGATCTCGGGCGACAATCAAGCCGTTGTCGGTTCGACCGCGATCTGGGATGCAATTTGGGTAACGTCAGATGAAATACTTGGCCCGGCACCTGAAAAGACTCGTCGCGCGATCATTTTGCTATCTGACGGGGTCAATACTTTCGGTAAAAAGAAACTGGACGATGCAGTGCAGGCCGCTCTAAAGGCCGAGGCGGTCATTTATTCGATCGGCATCGGTGATAATTTTTACAGCGGAGTCGATCGCGGTTCGCTAAACAAGATCTCAGAGCGGACCGGCGGACGGGCATATTTTCCGAAGGACGAGCGGGAGCTGCGCGAGGCGTTTAATCAGATCCAGGACGAGATGCGTTCGCAATATCTGATCGCGTACGAACCGACAAATCAGAACCGCGACGGTGTGTTTCGCAAGATCGCCATCGAGCTGACCAGCCCGCAAATGCAAAAAGACAAGATCAAGGTAACCCACCGCCAAGGCTATTTTGCCAAAACCCCGCAAAAGAAATAGCTTCGCCGTGCTCAGGCCAGTTAGGTCACTGGCCAGTCGCTAATATCCCCTACTTTGTCCAACCCCATGGCGCCTCAGGCGTCGCAATGGTCTTTTTCAAGTCAAATTTGATACTAAAATGCCGCTCGCTGCCCATTCGTCTGAGATTGTAGCTAAAATATTCGCCCGGAACCAGATCGATCCACCAGACGTTGGTCGCGGCGGCGGCGATCACCTTTACCGTTACGTCGTCTGCGGGAAACATCTGTCTGGTCGGCATTCCGACGCTGGTCGTCCAGCCGCCGTACATCGTTACTTTATCGGGGTTGCCGTCCTCATGGCGATGGTCGTGGCGAAGCTCGATGCGCCCTTTTTTTCGCGTCAGCACCCAAGTTCGCGAACGGTCGGTGCCGACAAAGAATGGGATACGAATGCGGTCCTTTTCACACGATCGTACGTGCATCACGAGCGTCTTGTCTTTAAACGTTGTATCGTCCGCCGGGGCGGCGGCTACCGATCCCGAATACGAGTTGCCGCACAGCTTTTGTAATTCGTTCCAAAAGACCTGATCGGCAGGCAGCTCTTTAACGGCAGCTTGGCAGATAGCGGCCGCCTGAAAAAAAGTGACAGTAAAAAGGAAGACGAGAGTTGCTAAAACCTTTTTCATATTCTTCTCCAACAGTCGTTGACCCGCAATTAATACGTATAAATTTCAAGCTTGGTCATAACGCCTTTTTTCATTCGTATCACCCAGATAACGCCGTACTCGGTGTCGGGCAGTTGCCGAAAGATCTCTTTTTTCGCGATCAGGTTTACGAGTGCAGGGGTCGTGTTTGAGTGGCCGACAATGAGAAAACGATCGGTTTTGCTTGCCAGCATTGTCTGGACGAACTCGGCTGCTTTTGCCGGATCGTACGTCTGTATCGGCTTATTCCGTTTGGCCGCAATAGGCTCGGCCGTCTGCCGTGTGCGTTTGTACTCGGTCGAGAATATCTCTTTGGGTTTGTGTTTGTTGACCGCTTTCATCAGCCTGAGAGCCCGCGCAAGACCATCTGCGGAAAGCCCCGGATCAGGCTCGGTCGCAACGGTCGTGTCCTTTTCAGCATGGCGGACGAGGACGATGGTCTTTTTCTGAGCGGCGATGTTTTGCGCAAACACACCAAGGGCAATTGTCAGAATAACTGCGAGATACAATTTACTTGTCATAACTTTAAGATTCTAATCGAACACCGTAGCAAATTTAACAAATTAGGCTAATTTCTGCTAAACTCACACAAATTCTCGACAAAATATCTTTGCCTTACAGGAGCCGAAAACCATGAGCGAACAGGACAAGGAACCGATCCCAGCCGACCAATACGACCGTGAAATAGGGACCGATCTGGACGATAAAACGCCAGACAAACCAAAGGGCATTCCACTACATACAAAAATTTTGATCGGCTTGCTCGTTGGTGTTATCGGCGGGCTCGTCGCCAATCAGGTCTGGGGCGGCGGGCATGAAAATGTTACGTGGCTGATCTCAAACATCACGCAGCCGGTCGGGACCCTCTTCCTAAATTTGCTGTTGATGATAGTTGTGCCGCTGGTCTTTTCGTCGCTCGTTGTCGGTGTGTCCGGGATCGGAGACATCCGCAAGCTTGGCCGGATAGGGCTCAAATCTTTTGCTTATTGTCTTATTATTTCAGCCATCTCGGTTGTCATCGGCCTGGTTCTTGCGAATACGATCCGGCCCGGCGAAAGAGTAAATCCCGAGACCGCCACACAGTTGAAAGAGAAGTACAGCACCGATGCCGCGTCTCGAACCGACGCGCAAAAGAAAGCCGCCGAGTCTGCCAAGGCGGATTCGCCGCTGATGCAAGCCGTAAAGACCATCGTGCCAAAGAGCGTGTTTAACTCGATCGCCGGCGAGAACCCGAACATGCTGCATATCATGTTCTTTGCCATGATAATCGGAATCGCGATCACGCTTATGCCGGCACCCGTTTCGGCGCCGTTCGTCAGTGTGATGGAATCGCTCTTTGCGATCACGTCAAAGATCATCGACATCATAATGAAGTTTGCCCCCTACGCAGTGGCGTGCCTCATTTTTAGCAACATCGCCATTTTTGGCATCGACCTGCTCAAATCGCTCGGTTGGTTTGTCGCGACGGTGCTGCTCGGCCTCGGGCTGCATTTCTTTGGCGTCTATTCTCTCTCGGTCTGGCTGTTATCAAAGATAAGTCCGATAGACTTTTTCCGCCGAGTCTGGACGGTGATCGTTACGGCATTTTCAACCTCGTCTTCAAACGCCACGTTGCCGACGGCTCTGCGAATATCCGAAGAAAACCTCGGTGTGCCAAAAGAGATCAACAGCTTTGTCCTGACCGTCGGGGCGACCGCAAATCAAAACGGCACAGCGCTTTACGAGGGTGTGACCGTATTGTTTCTCGCGCAGCTCGCGGGTGTTGACCTGACGCTTAGCGTCCAATTGATGGTCGTCTATATGGCGATACTTGGCGGCATCGGTACAGCCGGTGTGCCGTCAGGCTCGATACCGTTTATCATAGGCATTTTGGCGATGATCGGCATCGATCCGGCTCTGATCGCGATCATCCTCGGCGTCGACCGCATTCTCGATATGTGCCGCACGACCTTGAACGTGGTCGGTGATCTGACGGCCGCGACGTTTGTTGCCCGGAGTGAGGGCTACGAGTTACTAAAGGCTAAATAATGTTCCCAATAGGCGACGACAACTCAGACCGGCACATCACGCCGGTGGTCAATTACGCTTTCATCGGCGTTAATATCCTCGTGTTTCTGCTGCTGCAGCGGCTCGGGTCCAACGAGCCGTTTGACTACTCTTTTTCCCTTGTACCAAAAGAGATAATGACCGGCGTCGATATCGTCGGGCCGCAGGTGATACAAGTCGGCTCTGAGGTCGCCCGCGTGAACCATTACGCGACGCCGCTGCCGGTGTATTTTAATTTTCTCAGCTCGATGTTTATGCACGGCGGGATAATGCACATTTTCGGCAATATGCTGTTCCTGTTTGTTTTTGGCGACAATATTGAAAACCTCCTTGGCCATATCCGTTTCGCCGTTTTTTATTTGCTCTGCGGGTTTGCGGCTGCTGCGGCCCAGATCGTGATGGGGCCGGATTCGATAATACCGATGCTGGGCGCGTCGGGTGCTATCTCGGGTGTTCTCGGCGGGTACATATTGCTCTTTCCCAAGCGAACTGTGCGGGCGTTGATATTCAATTTCGTTACAACCGTGCCGGCATTTGTGGCGATAGGGATATGGATCGTCTATCAGCTCGTTCTCGGCTACCTGACGCCGTCGGGTGGCGGCGGTGTTGCATATGCCGCACATATCGGCGGGTTCATTGCAGGCTTTGCCCTAATAAAGATTTTTGCGAGAGGCCGGACGGCTCCTTCATCTACTCAATAAAAAAGACGGGGACCTATTTTCAAACTGGATCCCCGTCGCTTTATTGAATACCCATTGATCATTGACGCTGAAACTCAGGAGTTCCAAGCACCAAACTGACCACCTTAAAGACATCAGGATTGCCGCTCGGGTTTAGCAGACGTGCCTGACGGTTTTGGCCGCCTTGCTGGCCCTGACGCATATTCGGAACGTCGGCGGGTTCGGCAAGCTCATCGCCGGCTTTTACCTCGGGTAGCGGCTGCTCGATCTGTTTTAGCAGCAGAGCTTTGCTGCTCGCCGAGATATCGCTGTCGAGTATTCCTGCCAAAGCTTTGTCGAGGATCTGCGATTTATCCTTAGACTCAAAACCTTTCAGATCGACGCGCGTGCCGGGTATGCGGTTGCTGGCGATGGCGACGGCAAAATTGAGCCTTTCAAGCAGGGCACCGGTATTGACCCAATCCTCAGCCGTGTCGGGGTATCCGGTCGGAGCCTGATAACCGTAGGGCACCTCGCCGAGTTTGTTGAGCATCGCGACCATCGCGGGGCTCGCATTGGTATCGGCACCGAGCGTGCGGATCGAACTGACGGCCAGCTCAAATGGCGATTTGATCTTTGCACGGTAATTTTCAGGTGCAAAGAAATCTTTGTCGTTGAAAAGAGCCTTGAGCGTCGTTTTGATATCGCCTTTGGATTTTTGAAATGTATCGGCGACGCGTCCGACCAGGGCATCGCTCGGCGTATCGCTGACAAATTTGACGGCCAGCTTGCGGGCGATATGTTTTGCGGTCGCGGGGCTCGACACAAGCATATCGATGACCTTGAGCCCGTCTTTGACGCCGCCCTCATCTACCTTTTGCCCGAGCACGGTCTTGGCTCCTTTCTCATGGTTGCGCGCATTAAAGTAAAATTCGCCGCTCTCGATATCGTCCGGCACACCCGCAAGCCGCTGGATGCGTTCGAGCTGGCGGTTTTCGGTGCCTTTGATATCGTACGCCGCCGCACGACGGTAGCCACGCGGGTCGGCGATCGTCCAGCCGGTAAAGCATTTGGCAACCTCGATGATGTCGTTTTGCGAATAGCCGCCGTCCACGCCAAGCGTGTGCAGCTCCATCAGTTCGCGGGCGTAATTTTCGTTGATGCCGCGACGCCGCTGCTGCTGAGCCGGCTGTTGCGGATTCGCTTGAGCGTCCTTGATCCGCTGGTCTATTTGGGCGTCAGTCGCCCCGGTCTGCTGCTTGATGCGGTCGCGCTGTTGCTGATTGATCCGTCCGCCGTTTTGCATTAGCTGCTGCACACGCCGAGCATTCTGGCCGTTATTACCAGCGTTACCGGCATTTGGCGAAACGGATTCAAAATTATCTAGATAAAAGAGCATCGCCGGGTGCTGAGCCGTACCTGCGACGAGATCCTTAAAATTTCCTAGCGCATTTTTACGCAGCACGTCACGCTCATAGCTGGGTATGTACCAGCGGACGGCGGCTTTGCCGGCAAAGACGTTAAAATGATTTTGCCAAAAATCGACCATCACCTCTTGCAGCTGCCGCTCGGAATAGACCGCACGCAGTACGCGGTTTGCGACGATCGACGGCAAGATCTGATTTGCCGGTTTGAGATCGTATTTAGTATAAAGCTCGGCGATCTTTTGCCGCCGTTCACGCTGTTGTGCTTGGGTCTGTTCGCCCTGAGGCTGGTTTGCAGCGGCATTTTGCTGATTGTTGCGGCCCTCAAGCTGTTGCAGCAAAGCACCAGGATTGGGATATTTTGCGAAAAGCTCAGAGGTTGAGAGGTTAAATATCTCAAGATTTTTCACCTTAACCTCCGAAACCGGATCATCGATCGATCCTGGATTCAGCTGCTGATCGATATATTTCTGAATGCCCAAAGCTCTTACCTTTTGCACATCGCCGGGACGCGCTCCAAACCCCAAACGGTTTAGCACGTGCATTATCTTTTGATCGTCGGAGAGCGGTTTTGCGCTGACGCGTGTCTCGGCCCGCATCATAAATGCCGGTGCGAGCAATGTCACCAAAGCCGCTGCGGCAAATAATCGCTGTATTATAGAAGTATGTCGTTTCATGTTTAATAACCTCAGAAAATATAATTGCAAATAACCTAACTGCTGTGAGGTTAGACGCCCCGCGACGATAAAAAGGCGAAGAAATAAGCCATTGTTTGCGGTACTCCGCGGCCTCTGCGGCTCTGCGGGAGCAAAGGACGTTTTTACGTCAGGACAACAATTGGCCCTAAAGACACATCTAAACCCTCGAAATCTAACGAAGTTTGAGTTAGAATTGCGACTTGTAAAGATACCGGTCGCGAGAGTGGGAAAAACAATGAAAAAGACAACGGTTTTTTATGCGATCTGTGTAGCTGCCGTATTGGCGCTCTCGGGTTTTGGCCAGGACGACGGTTTCAGTGACCCAAATGTCGATTACACCTTTGGCCTGCCCGACGCCAGGTGGAAAATGACGATCAAGCCGTCCGCTACCAGCCCAAATGTCGAGTACGTCTATGGCGACCGCGTCGACGGCCATCTCGAGGTACGCAAACTAACCGTTGCTAAAGGCACGATCCTCAGCGACGTCATCCACGGCGACGAAGAGCAAAAGCTGCAGTTCAAGCCGGGTTTTGTCGCCGGTAAGGAAGAGAGGTTTGCCGGGCGGCTCACAGGAACCGTCTATAATTTTGAATACGTCGCATCAGGCCGCAGTATGTCCGGCCGATATTATTTTCTGCGAGCTAACGACACGACCGTCTATGTCCTCAGATTTGCCGGCCGTAAAGATTCGCTCCGTGTGATCCTAAACCAAACCGACTCGATCGCCCGGACGTTTGCGGTTAAGTGAATAGGAAGTGACGAGAGACGAGTGACAAGTGAAAGAATAGGGCCGCGAACATCACGTTCGCGGCCTTTACCATTTCTGACAACTGACAACTGACAACTGACAACTGACAACTGCTCTTCCGTGTTCTACCATACAGTCCGCGTTACGACACGCGGTCATACTGGTATGGCTGGATGTAATTTGATCAAGCGGAAACAATATGAATAATCTTTTGCGTGGTGGGCTGGCCGGTGCTGCTGCCTGGAAATTTGGCGGCGGGATCATTTCGACGATCTTTATTTTTATACTCGTCTTTTGGCTGTCCGGTAAGTGCTGATAAATGATCGAAATACTAGGTTGGGCAAGCTCTATGATCCTGCTGGCGACACTCGTCAAGCAGGTCTATAAACAATGGAAAGACCGCACGAGTGAGGGCATCTCAAAGTGGCTCTTTGTCGGGCAGCTCACGGCGTCGGTCGGGTTCACGATCTATAGTGTCGTAATGGGCAGTTGGGTTTTTGCATTCACCAACGCCGCCCTGACCATCAATAACATCATAGGCATCTGGCTATACTTTCGCTATAAAAACGCGGATCAATAGGTCTATTTCTTTCGGTTTGACTTGACTGCTTTTGGATCGTCGCCGGTTGCGGACAGGATCTGCTCGACCAGCTCGCCGGGTTCGAGCGGTTCGAGCAACGCTTTGGTTTTCTCGTCGTCGGACTCGACCCGACCTTTGCGGCGATCATCTGCAATAACTCCAAGGTTTTTGTACTTTCCTGTTCGGCAAGCATAATGATCTGCAGATCGAGGTGGTTGCGGCGCTTGGTCAGTCGCGTCTCGTGGTTTTGGCTGATCAGGATAAAAGTCGAAAGAAAGATGGCCTCAAGCGAAACGACCAGCGTAAGGAACGTGAACGGGAATGGGTCAAACTGCGTCGATCTGGAAAGGGAATTCAAAACTATCCATCCGCCAAACCAGACCACTTGGTACATAGACAAATGTCATGCTGCTGCAAAAACCGGCGATCACCTCGGCGATCTTTTCTGCAGTGGTGCGGTTTGTCCGTTGCGATGCCTCGATCTCGGCGATCTTTTGGATGTTGCTGCGGGTTTCCTCCGAGATCGGAAGCTGAGTCTGTAAAGTTTCCTTTTGGTTTGCAGCCATAACCGGGGTGAATCAAAGAGGAGGCCGAATCGGCCCCCTCTTTTATGATGCCAAATTAGGTCGGACAATTACGCGCTCGCCGACTGCGATTTTTTAAACTTTGCCTTTTCGGCTTCCATCTCCGTGCCTAACTCTTCGAGTACGGCAGCGTCAAACTGTTCCTCGACCATCTTGAACATCTCGCCTTCTTCTTCCATAACGTGGTGCTCGACATCCTCGATCAACACCGTCAGCTTAGGCTCAAATTTGTCGCTCTCATCAACAAGAGACGGTATTTCGCGTAGAAACATCTTGACCTGATGGTGTTCCTCGATACCTTCTTTGACCAGATCGACCAGCTCTTTGTCGCCGTCGGCGATCAGTTTTGGATAAAAGATGGTTTCCTCGATGTGCGTGTGCACCTCTAATTCGGCCATGATCTTTTCGAACAGTGCCGGATGCTCCGATTCCTCAGTCGCTTCGACTTTCTGAAACAACGCATCTACGACCTTATGATCTTCTTTCAATAATTCAATTGCGTTCATAATATTTCCCCTTTTCTCTACTAATGTAATACAAACCAAGCCTACGTGAATTCCTATCTTATGTGTGTATTCCGCAAGACACTTCGCCGGATAATATCTTAGAGAGAGGGCCACGGCCCAAGAGTCGCAGCCTCTTTCGGCATGGGAAGATCGAGCCGGAGGAGGGACCCGATCGTCGTACCGAAACTTCGCGCTACTTTCCTGCTCGGGCCGCCAGTTTCTGTTGAGCTTTGTCCCAGGCTGAGTCGCGTTTTGAGTCGACCTCTTTTACCGTTCGTCCTTCGCCGTTTTTGGCGGTCGTCGATCTCGGAGCGGCGACAGCGGATTTCCTAGCGGGCTTTTTGACGGCCGGTTTAGTAGACGCCTTAGCCTTGCTGTTAGCGGCGGACTTAGTCTTTGGATTTGCGGATGCCGTGATGATACCGGTCACGACCTTAGTCGCTTTATCTATAACGGTCTCAAGCATTCCGGGACTCGCCGTACGTTTTATAGGCTTGATGCCGTGAGACTTTTGATATTTGACCTTTGCCGCGGCCATACGCTCGCCCAGCTTTTCGAGCTTTTCGGCCGAGATCTGGTCCTCGACCATCGGAAACATCTCGCGTTCCTCTTCTTTAACATGGTGACGGGTGTCTTCGATCAGCACCTTAAGTTTGGGCTCAAAGCGTTCGGCCTTTGGCGTAAGTGCGGCGATACCTTTCAAAAACATCTTGATCTGGACATGTTCCTCGATACCCTCCAGCACGATGTCGACGAGGTCCTTTTTACCTTCTTTTTTGAGCGCTGGATAAAAGACCGTTTCCTCAATGTGGGCGTGCGTATCAAGCTCACCCTTGATCTTAGTAAAGATCGCGACGTGCTTTGACGGCGGCGTATCCTCGACTCGTTTGAAAAGTTCCTCGACCACCTTATGGTCCTCTTTTAACAGATCGACTGCGTTCATATTCTTTTCTCCTAAACCTACGATCCCGAGACCTAGTGTTTTCCCTGGGCGTCTTTTTTGCCTTCGTCCTCGATGTGGTCCTTGCCATCAGCTTTGCGGCTGCCAAAACGTTCGTCGTCTATCTTCTTTTCCGCACCCATATCCTCACCACCCGACTTACCCGCGCCGGCATTTCCGCCGCTGTGGCCTTCGCCGCTGGTTTGCGGATGATTATTGTTGTCGTCATTGTCGCTCGAACTCCTGTATTGATCTTGTCCCATAATTCTCACCTCATGATGATTATCGTCCTCCGTGCGTGTCCGGTCTGTAATGAAACGTACACTTAAGGCTTTGCCCGTATGACGACATATTGAGCTGCACGCTAAACGAGATGCTTTATTTAAATAATTTCGATCGGATAAACGTCTGTCGCCGGCTCTTCGTATGGGTGAACTTCGCGGATCGCCGCGAGCACGGCCTGGAGCTTGTCCGCAGAGCAAACGGTTTCGATACGGTCCTCGGAAACCTGTTCGAGCTTACCCACCTCACCGATCGTCGGGTCCGAGCGCGGGCCCGGTTTGAACTGGCCGGTCCCGCGAATGGTGAACATGCAATGCGTATAATCGCCGATCTCGCCCGCTCCGGCATTACCCATAGCATCGCGTAATTTTTCGCTGTGCGTTTCCGGTACATAGACGACCAGTTTGTAACGCTTTTCCACCTGCATACGATCTAGAGCGACGGGTCGCTTGATGTTTCCACGGACGTCGGTAAAGAACTGTCGGGCGTCTGGACTTTCGCCTTTTTACTAACTAGATAAGCGGCTCCGATACCTGAACCGATAACGGCAGCGAGAGCGGCTCCCGCTTTGACCGGGTGGAGCGATGCTTTTGTATACAGGCTTGATTCCGCCACGTGGCCCTCATACCCACCGCGTTCGGTCAGGCTGGCATCTCCCTCCTTATAGAGGGCGTCGTTTGGTTTGCCATCGGCCGGCTCGTCGGTTTTTTGCAGATCGATCATCGTACTTTCCATGAGCCGGTCGGTCAGACGCGGAGCGTATTCGCCCATTACCGATAACGCTTTACCGCCTCCGCCAACAAAAACGTCGCGTACCGGGTTTGCGGCGCAATGCAATATCGCCTCGGCCACAGTTTCCGGCGCATAGACCGGCGGCGGATTTTCGGGACGGACGCCAATATGATTTTTCGCATGGTCTTTATATGGCGTATCGATCGCAGATGGTTTGACGAGCGTCAACAGCACAGGAGCACCGTCGGCCTCGAGCTCCATTCGCAGAGCGTCCGTAAAACCTTTGACCGCGTGTTTCGAAGCGCAGTACATACCCTGCACGGGGATCGCGCGGTCGGATAACGTGCTGCCGATATTGACGATCGTGCCGCCGGTGGCCCGAAATTGTTTGGCTGCGATCAGCGAACCATTTACCAAGCCCCAGAAATTAGTGTCAAACAATCGGCGCGAATCCGAATGAGGCACGTCCTCGAGATTGCCGTAGATCGAAACGCCAGCGTTATTTACCCAAGTATCAAATGTGCCGTAATGGTATATCGCAAAATCCGCGGCTTTTTGCAGCTGCTGCTCTTGGGCGACATCGGCGACGCAAAAATGAGCCTGGCCGCCAATGCCATTGATCTGCCGGACCAGTTTACGGAGCGCGTCTTCGTTACGCGCGACTACGATCAAGCGGGCGCCTGCTTTTGCCGCCATACGGGCTGTGACCAAGCCAATGCCGCTGGTCGCCCCGGTGATAACAATGGTCTGATCTTTGATAGGTTTTTGTTGGAAAAGCATATTATTTATTACTCCACGGTCTAACTATTTCGAAACTTGTGTCGGTTTAGGTATAACGGCGGTGGTTAGCGAACTCGGTGCATCCACATTTGCCCCCGCGTGTACGCCGACGCCGAGACGTTCGACCAATTCGCCGCCCAGCCAGCCGCCGACGAGGGCGACGCCCGCACCCGCGATCGCGATCACGCTGGCCATAATTGTCGGGCGTTCCGGAGCGCCGGTACGCAAGTACCAACTGATCGCAAAGAGCAGCACGACACCCGTATTTACTAATCCATGCGCGAGCCCGATAGACTTAGCACGCGTGCCCGCCGGTATGCCGAACCAATCCGCCCAGCCGAAAAACGCCGCGGCGAGACCGCCGATGATCCCCGCGGCGATCATCCAATAAGCGACGACCGCAAACACCGGCCCGCCCAACGTCATGTGGATCACATCAAAGACAACGGCTGTCGCCAGCAGCCCAAACGGAAAAACAACAAGCATTGGATGAACGGAATGTCCGAGTATTTTCATAACCTTATCCTCACAGATCTAACCTGATGGCTAATGGTAATTGGTAAAACCAGTATCCTCTGTCGGTTGCATTACATATACACGATCTCGACTGTGCTGTCGGACATATAGCGTAGATAAAGGTGGCGGCGATTTAATGGGCTTCGTTTAATTCGATATTCGTAATCGTAATCGTAATTCGAAATTCAAAAAGGATTGTGCGTGTGAATACACTATTCGCGCCGTCGAAGTGGTAAGGTCGGTTGTATATGAAGGCACTAATATTACTAGCGACGCTAAAAACGGACGAGTTATCAGCAACGGCAACGTTGTCGGAGTTTCTGGCGAAAAAGATGCAGGCGGCCAAGATCGAGGTCGACACCGTCCGGCTGGCTGATCTCAACATCCCGCCGGGGACATATTCGGATATGGGCGACGGCGACGAGTGGCCGGGCGTTTTAAAGCAGATACTAGCCGCAGACATCCTGATCTTTGCAACGCCGATCTGGTGGAACAATATATCGTCGCTGATGCAGCGTGTGATCGAACGCCTCGACGAGCTGCACGATCAGACGATGAAAGGCAAGCCGTCGGGGCTTGAGAAAAAAGCGGCAGGCATCGTCGTAACGGGCGATTCGGATGGGGCCCAAACCCTGATCGGCACCCTCGCAAACTTTTTCAACGCCATCGCCCTGCCGCTGCCGCCGTCCGCTACGCTCACCGTCCTATGGGAGGGCCAGGCCAAAGGCAACAAGACCACACGCAAACAACTGCTGGCAAAATACAAAAAAGACTACGCCAAAACCGCCGACAAGATGGTCAAACAACTGCTCGCCGCCGCCAAAAGTAAATAGGCCGCAGATGGTCAATCAACAATGGAGATCGATAACTTCGCACCATTGGGTATTAGGAACCCAGTGACGGGTGACGGGCGACGGGTGAGGAGTTCCGCGGGAAAGATATTTGTGAGGCGCATTTTTTTGGTTGTTGGGGCGTCGAGGGTTGTCACTATTTTAATGTCAAAGCGTTCGGCTTTTTGGAGGAGGCTCCACGCGGTTTGGCCGTTGACTTGGTATTTATTGCAGAGGCGGGCGGCGAGGTCGCGGCTGTTTGCGGCTGAGAACCAGTCGAGAAAGTCTTCGCGGCCGAGGCCGTCGGAGCACTCGGCGATGAGGATGATCGTTCCACCGTCGCGGCAGGCGTGTGAAGCGGCTTCGAGCGTTTTGTGTGCCTGTATCAGGTTGATGTCATGCGGATAGCCGCCGCAGCCGGCGATCACGATGTCACGGCGTTCGGCAATGTGGACGGTGTGGCCGGCGGCGTACGCGGAGCACGCGGCCCGGTGTGAGGTGACCCAGTCGCCGCAAAAGATGTCGGTGGCCTCCCCGGCTTCGTTTGTGATGGTGTTTATTGCAAATGCCGGGTTTATTTTGGCGACGGCTTCCATGAAGGCTTCGTGGACGGCGTTGCCGTCGAGCACGCCCGTATCGACTCCCGCACGGCGGTCGAGAGTTGTGCAATCAAATGCGAGTTTGTGTGTGCCGGAGACCGTTCGCGTCGAGGCGAGCCCGGGGCAGATGAGTTTGCGTCCGCCGGTAAAGCCGGCAAAGTAATGAAAATTGACTCCGCCGACCAGGATGACGCGGTCATACATGGTGAGGGCACGGTTGAGCTCGATGGGTATGCCGCCGGAGGTTTCGCCGAGCTGGATGATCTGCGCGAGATCGCGGGGGTCGTGGTCGAGCGTTTTGATACGCTGGGCGATGAACGGTGTCAGTATCGCCTCTTTTTCGGCTTCGGTGACGCGGCGGTGGATGCCGGTCGCAAAGATGATGTTTATCTCGTGCGGGGCCGAGCCGTTCGCGATCAGGCGGCGGACGAGCAGATTGACGATCTGCCCGGCGGCGGTCCGGCGGGTGGCGTCGGGTACGACGATCAGAACGGTCTCGCCGGGGGCGACGATGTCTTCGATAACGGGCGTGTCGATCGGCGCATCGAGCCGGGCATTGATCTCTGCGTCGGTGAGCGGTGGGGGTTCGGCGGCGGTTGTAAGGATTTCGAAGCGGTCGGGGTCATATTCGATGGGGATCGAGGTTTTGCCGTATTTGAGATCGATGGTTGGCATAAAAAAGAGCTTTCACCACAAAGGCACTAAGGACACAAAGGAAAGCAATAGGGCTGTTTTTTTCGGTCTTGGTGTCCTTTTGTGTCTTTGTGTTAACAATTCCTAGGTCAATAGCGGCGGAGCACGGCGCCGTTGCGGAGGGAGATGATAAAACCGGTGCGGTTGCCGCGGTCGTCGCCGACTTCGACTGCCACCTCGAGCGACGGGGTGGATATCTGCAGTTTGAACCCGCCGTCCGGGCCCGCAAAAGTATCGCGCCCCGCGGCCCGCACGCTCATGCCCGGACGTGTGCGGCCGGTGAGGATATGGACGTTGCCCCCGACGCGTTCGACTTTCCATTCGGAGGCGTCGATCGACTGGCTCTCGCCGGGACGGACGACCATAAATTTCCAAGCGTCGTTCCAGTTAGTGACCTGGCCCGAGGCGGAGGTGGCCTTGATACGCCAGTAATATACACCGGGCGATAGGCCAGCCAGCCGAAACTCGCGTGCGGTCAGGCCGTTGCGATCGACGAGTATCGAATCGGACGCAAAGATCGGCGAACGGGCGACTTGCACGTAATAGGTTTTGGCCGGATTGCCCTCGGCGTCTTGCCAACTAAATGCGACGCTAACGCCGCCCTCCGCTTCGATGATCTGGGCGGAGTTCGACGGAGCCAGCGGACGCGGCGCAGCCATGAGGCGTTCGCGGGCTGAGAGTTTGCCGTTATTGACCGACGCAAATTCGTTTTCGCCGATCATTGTCTTTTCGCCGCCGATCGTCGTCTCGACACCGCCACGGCTGATGCGGATCTCGCCGCCGTTCGCACCGTCGGCGTTAAAGCTGGCGTCGGTGTTTGAGAGCAGCTGGTTCTCCGAGTCTGCCACCTCGACAATGTTTTTAGCGTCTTGGCCCTGCTCGTCGGTGCGGACATTTAGCTGGCCGTCGTCCAGAGAGACGCGAACATTCTTACCGCCAAACAGCGAGGTCGTGTCTTTGACGACTATCGTGCTGTTTGGCCGCACGGAGTAACGCGAACCGTCGATCATCTGGATCATCGCCCGCCCATCGGCTTGCGTCTGGATGGTGTCTCCGGCCATTAGGAAAGTTTCTTTGGTAACCAGTATCGTTTCGCGGGTTGCCGCACGGGTGACGCGGACCTCGCCTTCGAATGAGATGATACGCGCCGCGTCTTTTGGCATGTCGACATTATCTTTTGGGATGAACCAATTATTACGCGACGCGTACCACAACCCACCGCCAAGTGCCGCTAGCAAAACGACCGCCGCGATCACCCCGTAGATCGTGCTTTTGCGGATGTTCCACCAGTCGACGTAAAATTTGCGGTAGTTATTATCGTCCATTAGAACGGAGTTTATTCCGTATCGGGTTCGGATTCGCTTTCGACCGCCGGGTGTTTGGGCGGAATGATCAGCGACAGTATGATCGCCAAGAGCAGCGCACCCACCACAACGCCGAGCGATATATTGATGACGCTCTGCTCAAATTCGTGGTCAAGATATCGCTTAACGAATACGGCAAACGCCCCTTGGTTCTCCGCTCCGAGCAGCATTATCGTGCCTTGTGCCGCGAGCGGCAGCAGCATCTTTACACCAATAAAACTTAGCACAAATGCGAGCCCGTATTTCAAAAAATGAAAGCGGTCGGCAAGATCGGCCAGTAAAAAGAAAAACGTGCGCAGGCCGAGGATCGCAAAGATATTAGAGGTGTAAACGATAAACCGGTCGGTCGTGATGCCAAAGATAGCCGGGATCGAATCGACCGCAAATACGAGATCGGTAAATTCGATAACGATCAACACGAGCAACAAGAGCGTGCCGGTCCTGACGCCGTCGACTACAGTAATAAACTTTTCGCCGTCGTAATGCTTGCTGATGCGGATGAATTTTGTCGCAAATTTGACGATCGCGCTCTCATGCGGCTCAAAATTGTCCTCCTGGTTCTGGAACATCTTGAGGCCGGTGTATAAGAGAAACGCCCCAAAAATGTAGATGATCCAGTGAAACCGCTCGACCAGCTCGGCCCCGGCAAAGATCATCACCATGCGCATCACAAGCGCGCCCATGATGCCCCAAAACAAGACGCGGTGTTGGAATTTCTTTGGGACTTTGAAAAACGTGAAGATCAGGAGGATAACGAAAAGATTATCGACCGATAGCGACAGTTCGATCAGATAACCCGTCAGAAAGAGCTTTGCCTGTCCGAGCGCAATATTCCAGTCGCCGGTGTGATTGCCCACCTGAAAGTAGACGAACACATTAAACGCCAGGGCCAGTGAGACCCAAACGGTGCTCCAAACGATCGTTTCTTTGCGTGTAGGCGCGTGAGATTTGCGGTTGACGATACCGATATCGACAAACAGCGCCGTCAATACAACGGCGAAAAACAATATCCAGACCCAATAGGGATGATCGACAGGTGTCATGTGTTAGCTAGAGTTCGTGTGGCTCTAGATGAATCTCTCAATTGTTTTGACGACGCGGCCCAGGCCGTCGGCGTCCGTATGGGAAAAATCGTCGATTTCGTCGCTATCGACATCGAGCACGCCAAACACGGTGCCGTCGCGGCCCATAATTGGCACGACGATCTCTGACTTTGAAGCGGTGGCACATGCGATGTGGCCGGGAAATGCATCGACGTTTGGCACGATCACGGTTTCCCGCTTCGTATAAGCGTAGCCGCAAACGCCCGCGTCAAAAGCTATCCGCGTACAGGCTAGCGGCCCTTGGAACGGCCCCAATACAAGCTGGCCGTCTTTTGCCAAGTAAAAACCTACCCAGAAAAAGCCAAATGCCTCTTTGAGCACGGCGGCGATGTTGGCAAGATTTGCGACGAGGTCGGATTCGCCAAATACGAGCGAGTCGATCTGCGGCACGATCTCGTCATAAATCGTCTTTCTGTCAGCATTTGCCGTAAACGCAAGCGATTCCGCCATAAACCAGAAGTGTAGCCTGTGCGCGCCGTGCGGTGCAAATGATTGGCAGGTATGGAAAATGTCTGATCTTGCGGTCAAGCCTGAGGTCTGGGGCCGAACTGGGCGGCCGGCTTTAGCCTCTCGCGGGCGGCACGTACGACCTTTGCGGCATCACTCGCAGTGTCGCCAACCGCGGTCAGGTGCCCCATCTTTCGTCCCTTTCGCGGTTCCATCTTTCCATATAGATGGAGCTTTACGCTCGAGTCGGTTAAGGCAGCCGACCAGTCCGGCTCACCGTTTGCCCAAACATCACCAAGCAAATTTGCCACCGCCGCCGGGCGGTAAAACTCGGTCGAGCCCAACGGCAGGCCGCAGACGGCACGAAGCTGCTGCTCGAATTGCGAGGTCACGCACGGGCCAAATGTCAGATGGCCGGAGTTATGCGGTCGCGGTGCAAGCTCATTTACCAACAATTCACCCTCATTGGTGAGGAAAAACTCGACGCACAGCGTGCCGATGTAATCTAAAGTCTCAGCAATGCTTTGTGTGATCTCAATGGCGTGGTTAAGCGTACTTTTCGACACATTTCCCGGGGCGAACGAGATGTCGAGGATGTGGTTAACGTGCTCATTTTCGATCACGCCGTAATGAGCAAAGTTGCCGTCTTGGTCGCGGGCACAGACGACCGAGACCTCTTTTTCAAAATCGACAAATGCTTCGAGCACCGCCTCGTTTCCTTTGAGAGCCACGAACGCTGCCTCGATATCATCGGCGGTCTTTATCTTGCTCTGCCCTTTGCCGTCGTAGCCAAAACCCGCGGTTTTTAGAACGCACGGCGCCCCGAGTTCACCAACACCATTTTTCAGATCGTCGAGAGTTTTTATATGCCGAAACGGCGTGGCTGGAAAACCGCCCGCAGACAAAAATGTCTTTTCACGCAGACGGTTTTGCGTAGTGTGGAGTATCTCGCCTTTTGGAAAAACATCGACAAATTCCGCGGCTGCCTGAACACATTCGGACGGCACGTTTTCAAATTCAAACGTCACTACATCGACGCTTTGGGCAAACAGCCGGACCTCGTACAGGTCATCATACGCCGCAACCGTTTCGATATCCGCAACCTGCCCAGTCGGCGTATCGCTCTCCGGCGAATAGGTATGCACACGGTAACCCATCTTACGAGCCTCGATAGCAAACATGCGCCCGAGCTGCCCGCTGCCGAAAACGCCTATCGTAGAATTTGGAGGGATAGTTTTTGTCACGATCTCGATATCGATTGAAGCAACAGATTAACTCAACTTTCGCAGGATATAAATTCGGGACGAGGAAAATGAACAGGAAAGGTATCCGGGATGGAAACTTAATGCCCCAGATGGGTTATAGTGTAAGCAACCCTTTGATCCGGAATCGAAGCGTTAGGAATACATATGCTCTCCCAATTTTTTCGCCAACCATTTGGTTTAGGTCTCTCATGTATATTTTTGCTGACAGCGGTGACAGTTGTGTCGCTATATGCGCCGAGGGCCAATTCTGCTCGAAACGAGTTTTCAAACGAGATCGGCCTTCACGCGCCCGGAGACGTATTGTCACGGGAACGCCTTAACGCTGCTTACGGTCAGATAGAAATGAGTTTCGAGGCCAACCGCGGCCAAACAGACGCGTCGGTCGGCTTCCTGACGCGCGGTATTGGCTACGGCCTCTTTCTAAAGCCTAACGAGGCAGTTTTTACTTTATCTCGGCCGCGTGTTTCTGACGGGAGGCTAAAAGACAAAGGCTCAGACAGAATGGGATCCGATGTAGCCGGTCAACGATCCGTGGCCGATGAGGCCCGATCCGTAGTGCGTTTAAAGCTTTTGGGAGCAAACGCAAACGCAAAGGCAGAGGCCGTCGGCGTAGACGAGCTTGAGGGTAAGGCCAATTACTTTATCGGCGATGATCGGAGTAAATGGCGCACGGATGTCCCGACATTCGCACGAGTTCGATACATCGGGGTCTATGAGGGCATAGATATCGA
>JBGTII010000051.1:0-5875 GCA_041745735.1 Pyrinomonadaceae bacterium
GTCAACTGTGCTCTCGGTTTTCTCTACGCGGGCAGCACCGACCTTGCCGATAGGACGCTTGACCTAGTGACCGACAAGACGCAGATGGCGTCGGCTTTGCTCGGCTTTGCGCGCGATTATTGGAAAAAAGATCAAAAAGAGGACGCACTTGAGGCGCTCGATGAGGCCCATGAGATCGTTGCATCGCAGAGGGAGTTTGAGACCCGCGACAGCCGAGCTCGGAATACTCTGATCTCGTCAATCGCGGTTCAGTTTGCGGGTTTTGGCAAGGCCGAACGCGGTATTGAGATCGCTCGCGAAAATCAGGACCCCGATGAACAAATGTCGGCTCTGACACAGATCGCCCAGATACTCACCATCCAAAATGACGATTCATTAGCGGCGAGCACGCTTGAGCTGATACCTGAGGAGGCAAATCGCGTATTTGCACTGATCTCGGTCGCCGATGCGAAAGAGAAGCGCGGCGATAAAGACGCAGCAATTGTCGATCTCAAAGCGGCTACGTTGTTGGCAGAAACTGTCCCGCAGCTTGCGTCACGCTCAAGCGCTTTGAATGAGTTGGCGACGCGGTTTGCGGCTCACGGCGACACCGAGCGGGCGAGGGAACTCGCGGTCGAAAGCCTCGATGTCATCGGGGGGATCCGTGACGAGAGCAGCCAAGCCGTTGCGTTGGCTGGCCTTGCAGAGTTGTATGCCGGTGCAGGGCTTGAGCTCGGCGATGCGGAGCGTGAGCGCGTTAGGACGCTGTTGTTTCGGGTTCAATAGATATCGTTTGTGATAAGGTCTTCGAAACTGTCGCGTTTGCGAATTTGTTTCACCTCACCGCTTGCACTGATAAGCAGGACCGACGGTAGGAAGCGGCCGTTATATTGCGACGCCTGGGCAAGCGAGTATGCACCGCAATTGAGTAACGCGAGAACCTCGCCGGGTTCAACATTTTCAGGCAGCAGACGATGATCCGGCAATCTGTTCATCCCCTCAATATCAAAATACACATCACCGCCATCGCAGAGCGGCCCCGCGACTTTATACGGAAATTTATGCTCCGCCGACGGACGATCCGCTGATATCAGGTCGTAGTACCATTTGTAAGTCTCCATTGATAGGAGAATGTTGAATCCTGCATCGGTCAGGAGCCAGTTGTCAGTTGCCGATTGTCGGTTGTCGGTTGCAGTTTGGACGACCGGTCGTCGTTTGCTGTTTCGAACGGTCGTGAGACAAATACCCGCATCGGCGATTATGCTGCGGCCGGGTTCGAGGAGCAATGTGATTTCATCCAGCAAATGTCTGGCGTTTACGGTATCGGCGGCTTTGCTGACAATATCCCATGCAGTTTGGACAGCCGCTGCCGGTTCGAAGTCGGCTGAGAACATTTCGCTTTGCTCGGTTGGGAACGCTGGGCTGTCCTCACGCAAATAGTTAACCGGAAATCCGCCGCCGAGGTTAATGTGTTTTAGTCTGATGTCGGTTTCGGTAAAAATTCTGAGCATGCTGTCGAACAGCATTGTGAGAGCATCGGAATAAACGGTCGGGTCAGGGTTTTGCGAACCGACGTGCAGATGAATGCCGCAAAGATCGAGATGCGGTGAACCCTTATACGTCTGAAATGCCGAAAAGGCCTCGTCGGGCATCATGCCGAATTTTGACGTGAGCAAGGCGGTTTGCAAACCGGAATGTGTGCCGCTTTCGATCTCGGGGACAAGACGGAGGCTGACGTTTGCAGTTTTGTTTAGGCGTTTCGCAGTTTCTTCTATCAACGACACCTCGAATAGTGAATCGACCTGTATCGCGTAAATGCCTGCTTTTATGGCGTTTTCGATCTCCCAAACTTCTTTGCTTGTGCCGTTGAAAATTATCTGTTCGCCTGTAAAGCCTGCCTTTAGAGCCTTCCATAGTTCACCGCCGGAATTGACTTCGATATCCATGCCCGCATCTTTGACGGCTTGCAATATGCCCATCGTGGACATCGCTTTGGCGGCGTAGCAGATCTTGAGCGGACAAGGAATTGCGTCGCCCGCCCGCTGCAGACGCGCGATGTTATGTTGGATACGCGATTCGCTAAAAACGAATAGCGGTGTGCCGTGCTCACGCGCGAGTGCCGACGCAGAAACGCCGTCGATATGCAGGACGCCATCGCGGACGTCGAGAAAATTTTCTATCTCCCATGCTTGAGTCATAATCTTCGTCAGAAAAATGTCCATAGATAAACACAGATGAACACTGATAGCTTTTAGTATCTTATCCGTGTTTATCTGTGTCCATCTGTGGACAAATTATTTCTTGTTTAGTCGAATGCCTGTTCCGCGCGGATACAACCCCGGCAGAGAGATCGGCAGACGGCCGTTGATGTCCTGTGTTCCCAATATCGAACGAGCGGCTGCACGCTGTAGGCTCGGCATGTCGCCGTATGCTACGAAGTAAGTTTTCATTTCGGGGAATGAATTTAGCAGATACGGATTGCCAAAGCTTACGCCGATGACTTTTTTATTCGAGGCGAGCAACTCTCTCAGGATCGCCGCTCCATTTTCCGGAATGCCGACGCTCGCACGCGCACCAGAACGTACGCGTCCGTAAAGTCCGATGATGACGATGTCGGCGTTGTTTGCCACTTTGCGAGCAGCAGCGATCTGATCGGCGAACGAATTTTCTTGCAGGTAAGACGAATCGAACTTTAGACCGCCTGCCCGAAGGGTGGCGACAAAGCCGCTCATCGTATTCGCCCCGTCAAAACCATTTGAAAAACCAAGCACCCCGATTTTTTTTGTGGAATCAAGCGGCAAAACCGCGTCGTTGCGCACAAGCGTGATAGCACGCGTGGCGACCTCGTCTGTGAGCGTCACCGAGTCGGGGCCGGAAACAATTTTGTCTATGGCGTCGAGCGGCGTCATTCGGTTTTTGAAAAGTCCGAGTTCGTGTTTCCACGCGAGCTGGCGGCGGACAGAATCGTCGAGACGCGACATCGGGATGCGGCCGCTTTTTACAGCGGCAAGAATTCCGCGGAGCATAGCGTCAACGTCCGATGGCTTTTCGAGAATGTCAGTGCCGGCCAAAACGGCACGAACGCCGGCTTCTTCCTGCGTAAAATACAGCGTCAGTCCGCTCATCGACATCGCGTCCGAAACGATCAAACCTTTGAAACCAAGATCTTTTCGCAAAATATCAGTCTGCACCTTCGCTGACAAAGTCGCGGGGATCGTCGCGGTTTGATTGACGAGTTCATCGCCCGGTGCGGCGTCACCGCCCTTATATTCTTTGAGCGGTTTGATGATCTCGCCGTCGATCTGCGGCAGAGCAATGTGGGCGATCATCACCGAACCGATGCCCGCATCGATGGCTTTTTTGAACGGCGGTAACTCGATCTGATCAAACCGCGACCGCGGCAGATCGATGATCGGCAAGCCGCGATGCGAATCGACATTAGTATCTCCGTGGCCGGGAAAATGTTTTGCCGTCGCAATGACGCGTTGGCTTTGGATGCCTACGGCAAACGCGACGCCAAAACGCGAAACTTCCGCAGGATCTTCACCAAAACTGCGAACATTTATCACCGGATTAGATGCGTTATTATTGACGTCAAGCACCGGAGCGTAAACGTGATGGATGCCAATAGCGCGAGCCTCGCGGCCTGTGATGACGCCCATTCGACGCGCAAATTCAGGTTCGCCGGTTGCCGCGACTGCCATTGCCCAAGGGAAATTTGTCGCGTCCTCAAACCGCATACCGATGCCCGTTTCGGCGTCGAGTGACATCAGCAGCGGCAGCTTTGCATTCTCTTGTAGGCGATTGATAAGATGCGTCGTTTCGTAGATCGGAGCTCCAAAAAATATGACGCCACCGATCTTGTTCTCGACAACGTGACGTTTGAGATCGCGAAAGAATACGCTGTCTTGATTCGCAAATTTTGCGTTGACACCGATGTGGATGAGCTGGCCGATCTTTTCCTCGACGGTCATTTTTATGAGGAGTTTGTCGGCGTAAGCCCACGCGGCTTTTGACGGCTCAAGGCGCCTGGAGACTTGCGCGGCGACCCTAGCATTCGCTGTCAAAGCAAAAATAATAATGAGACTAAGCAGAAATTTCATCATTCTTTACAGGTATAACGAGCGTAGCGACATACGCGACGGCCAGCGTGACGAGGCTGCCGATCAGGGCGTACCACGTCCACGCGATCTTAGTGCCGAGCAAAATGAAGATCATCAGCGAGATGCTCGCGGTCATGCCGATAAGTGCGTGAACCTCTCTCGCTCGTTTCAAAAGTGTACCGACAAGAAACACACCGAGCACCGGGCCGTTTATCAGAGACGCGACGGATAAAGCCAGACCGAGGGCGGACGAATTTGCGTCCTTAACGGCGATAGCGACGGCGATCTGTACGAATCCGATGATCAGCGTCAGCCAGCCTGAGACTTTTAGGAAATGTTTGTCGGCCTTGTTTTTGGCAAATGGCTTATAGATATCATTGACCGCCGTCGCCGCGATCGAGTTTAGCGAAGAGGACAACGCTGCCGCAAATATCGCTGCGATGACCAGGCCTGAGAGACCGGTGGGCATGTGTTGCGTAATAAAATTGGGGAAAACCTTGTCGCCGCCTGAGAATGGTAAGGTCGCCGGAATTCCGGAATTTGCAACGCCAGCTTGAGCATAATCGACCAGATTATATGGTGCGTAGAATGCAAACAGTAGAACACCGATAAATAAAAACCCGATAAACTGCCCAAGCACGACCGCTCCCGACGATAGCAGCGCAGTTGCTGCGGACGACGGTTTATTTGTGCAGAGATAACGCTGGACGAGATATTGGTCGGTGCCGTGCGTGGACATTGTCAGGAAACAGCCACCGAGCAGGCCTGACCAGAATGTAAAGGTTTTCGTCATGTCCCAGCCAAAATCGAACAGGCTAAATTTACCGTATTGTTCACCCAACGACATGACGGTCGAGATGCCGCCATCGATGTGGTTTATCAGGACGACGGCCGCCGCGATGGCTCCGCCGATGTAAATGACGAGTTGGACGACCTCGACCCAAATGATTGCCTCGATGCCGCCGTAAAATGTAAAAACGATCATTACGAGGCCTAGCAGGATGATGGAGCCGACGACGATGGTATTTGAATCAGCGGTTGGGACGAACGCCGTATAAACCGCCGCGAGCACGAGTGCCGTCAATAACAAACGGACGCCGTCGGCGATGTTTCGCATTATGACAAACAGGCTCGACGCGATCATCTTTACCTTTACGCCAAAACGGTCGCCGAGCAGTTGGTATACCGTCTGCAACTCGCCCTTAAAATACATCGGGATGAAAAACAGCGATATGACGACGCGGCCGAGCATGTAACCGAAAACGAGCTGCAGGAATTGAAAATTGCCGTTTTTGGCAAAGGCTATTCCCGGCACCGAGACAAACGTGATCGTGCTCGTTTCGGTCGCAACGATCGACATCGCGATCGCCCACCAAGGCACGGACCGCGAGCCGACAAAATAGTCTTCGGTCGTCTCTTGTTTACCCGAAAACAGTATGCCAAACAGCGTGATGCCGACGAGGTAACCGACGATGATGATGAGGTCGAGTGTTTGCATCCGTTGCGACATAATAACCGAAAACTGCCCGAACTCATTAACGCAAAATCAAATTCCTACTCTCGTGCACTTGACTTGTAATCCGCTTTAATGGAATTTATGTATTCAATAAGAATATCTGATCGACAAAGCGGTTTACCGATATGGAAATACGACAGTTAAAAGCCTTTTTGGCGATCGCTGAGGCCAAGACATTTACGGCCGGGGCAAAGGTTGTGAACGTGACGCAAGCGGCGATCTCGATGCAGATCCGTCAGCTTGAGGACGAGGTTGGTATTCCTTTGTTTACCCGGAC
>JBGTII010000052.1:0-4770 GCA_041745735.1 Pyrinomonadaceae bacterium
ACATGGCTGTGGTTAACACGGAGCCGATGGGCCGGCTGAAATAGTAAATGTAATGGTCGCACTCAACGTGCCAGTCGCGTAAAACTGCGGCGTGATCGTAAATATCGCGTCGAAGATGTATCCGTCGTTTGTTGCGCGTGAGCCGCCGCCGTTCGAGAGACGCGGGCCGCTGAGTATCGTGGTGTTCGTCGTTACATCGGCGAGATCCGAAACGTATTGGACTCGGCCCGTTGTCGGATTGATAGACACGCTTGACGCCGGATCGTTGCTGAACGGGGAGTAGATCGTATGGGGCAGAGCACAAACGCGCGAATTCGAACCCATCGCCCGCCAGTTTCTCAGTCCGAAGCCGATGTCAGATTTTTGCAAAGCCTGAGCATTGGCGTTGATCGCTCCCGAATATGTGGCTGTGACTTTGTACGCTTGATTACTGCGGACGGCGATGGGTACCGTGACCTTGACGATGCTATTTGTATTTGAAGGCGAGATCTCGCCAAAATTTATTGTGACGTTGAGGTTTCCGGTCACGCTTGAATTGCCCGTGACTGAGCCGCCAACCGCTCCCGTAATGGTCGGAGCTCCACCCGATGAAATGTCGAGTGCCTGGGCAAACGCGTTGCCCAGGCCTGCGAGCGAAATTACGCATACCAATAATGCGAATGAGAAGGCGTTCTTCGTCATTTGATTATGGTGCGGTTACGGTAAATGTCACGGAAACGGTCGTCGAACCGTTCTCGTAAAACTGCGGCTTGACCGCAAACATAGCGGGAACCGTCAATCCGAAAGCGTTATTGCGGGGAACTGCGTTCATGATGTAGGCACCATTTAACGCCGTCGTTGAACTCGCAAATGCGCTCAGGTTCGAACGCGTTGCGGTAAATTCGTAACGTCCGCTGGTCGCATTGACCGAGCCGTTAGCAACCTGTGTCGGATCGCCGGAGGTCGCGTTGGTATCGGCACCTGCGGTGTTGACACCGACGCCCGTTCGCGAGATCGTGCCTAAACCAAAGCCAACGTCTGCGGCTTCGATCTTGTTAGCCGTTGAGCCTGTGCTGCTGACGGTTGCGACCATCGACATTACATAAGCGGCGTTGCTGCGCAGCTTGAGCGGTACGTTTGCCGTCACAAAGCTGCTGGTGTTGGTTGGGCCGAGTTCGCCAAGATTGACGACGACAGCCAAAGGGCTGTTGGCAGTGCCATCGGTCGTGACTCCGCCGCCGGTGTTACCGGCGAGCGTCACGGCTCCCCCCGAATTGATCTCGACAAATTTCGAGACCGTTGCGCTCATCGAGACCGTACCGGTCGTCGTTTGAGCGTTGGCTGCTATTACAAAAAATGCAGCCATGCATACCGCTATAGCGGCTATTTTAATTGTTCTGAACATTGATTTAATTATCTCCTTTCGACATATTTGGCGGGCGCAGATGCAGTTCTATCCACTCGAGAAACAGTGGGAATCTCAAAATGCAAAAATGACTTACAGGCAGAACTGTTTCCCGGATGGACGCGTAATACACGTCACTAGCGAGTCAAGAACCTAGTCTGCGGATCGTAAATTGTGGGGGAATCCTGTGGGTGGGTGATGCAAAACTACTGCATCGAGAACTAGAATAGTATAGCCGCCGAATATTGTCAACAAGTTTTAACACTTTTTCCTGATTTAATTTCGCACCGACAGTTTTTGCCGGTGGGGGTGATACAATAATCCAAAGAGTTTTGTTAGATCTTTGCATTTTATAAGAGGAAATATGAAATTACCGGGTGGTATGGATATAAACGCGATGATGCAGCAGGCCCAAGAGATGCAGGAGCAGATGGGCCGGCAGATGAAAGAATTGGTAGTCGATGCGGCCGCGGGCGGTGGCGCAGTGGCGGTAAAGATGCGTGGTGATTTTGAGGTCATAAGCCTCACGATTTCGCCCGATCTTGTCAAAGACGGCGATGTCGAGATGCTCCAAGACCTGACCGTTGCGGCCCTCAACGAAGCCCGCCGCAAAGTCGAGGAATCGCTAAAGGGCAAACTCGGCGGGATGCTGCCTCCGGGACTGATGTAAGAAAATTATGCTCGACTATTCTGAGCCGGTCGCTAAGCTGATCGACGAATTCAAACGTTTGCCGGGGATCGGCGGCAAGTCAGCCCAACGGCTGGCTTTTTATGTGCTGCGGCGTCCGCTGGCCGAGGTCGAACAGTTTGCGGGCGCCCTACTACAAGTTAAAGCAAAGATCGTTTTTTGCACTGTCTGCAACAACCTGACCGACGTCAATCCGTGTCTGTATTGCACGGACCCAAAACGCGACCGTTCGATCATCTGCATTGTAGAGGAGCCGTATAATCTCGTCGCCGTCGAAAAGACGCGTTCGTATCGCGGGCTCTATCACATCCTGCACGGCACGCTGTCGCCGATGCGCGGCATCGGGCCGGACGAATTGATGCTTGCGAATCTGCTGCCAAGACTGCGGCCTGAGAATAATGAGGGCGTTGAGATCAAAGAGCTGATCGTCGCTACGAACCCAAATACCGAAGGTGAAGCAACAGCTAATTACATCGCCCGCCTTTTAAAGCCGCTCGGATTGTTAGTCACAAGGATTGCGATGGGAATGCCGGTGGGAGCCGATCTCGAATTTGTCGATGAGGTAACGATGGATAAGGCGTTGACGAACCGACACGCTATCTAAAAGTCCCAAGTCCCAAGTCCCAACTCCCAAGTAATAGTCCAAAGCCTCAAAGTCATTGATTCTGGGGCTTTGGGCTTGAGACTTGGGACTTAAAAAAAATTTAGAACCGAACAGTTTCTGTTTCCGCGGTTGAATCCTGGTGGGTCTCTTTCCAGTCGCCTTCGGTGCCGTAAAAATTCACGTCAAATTTCAGCAGGCTCTTTGCGGGGATGCCGTTGAATTCCTGTGGGGCGTCTTCGAATGCGGCGATCGTGCCGATGCCAATGACCTCAGTGCCGCAGGCTTCTACAAGTTCGATCGTCTCCTGAATGGCCTTGCCTGAGCGGTTGATGTCATCGACGATGATCGCCGGATATAGTTCGTAATCGGACATGTATTGGCGAAACTGCCGCTTACCGTCTTCCATCTCGGCCCAAGATATCTGCTGGGCGCTGAGAGCTTCCCGCACGCCAAAAGCAACCATGATGCCGCCGGGGCTGGGGGATATGACAGAAACTCTCGGCAGTTGGCTGGCGATGCTCTTTTCCATTCTAAAGAGACGGCTCAGGCCGACGGCAAGGACGCGGGCGTTGTCGTAATGACGAAACGCGAGCGGCATCTGAAAGTAATGCGAAGCATGTTTGCCGTTCGGGTAAACAAAGTGGCCCTTGCGATATGCTCCGGTTTTGGTGAGGATGTCCATCACCTTTTCGGGCGACGGGACCAGGTCGATCTGGTTTTCGGTCATGAAAGTTTCTCCTTAAATTAAGTGCAATTATACAACCCGCAAGGGAGCCTCGGCAATAATGAGAAACTGGATTATTGTGAACGCACCAATTCGTCTTTGCGGCTCCTTTGCGGCTTAGCGTCTTGGCGGGAGATGTGGGTAACAATCATCATTTTCCCGCAAAGTCGCAAAGGTTTTCCGCAAAGCCGCGAAGTAAGAAGTGACTACTGTCCCTTTTTTTGCTCTTCGTACCCGAGCACGCGGCGGATCATAAATTGCTGGTCGAGCGCCATCTCGGGCGGGAGTTCGTCCGGCCCGAACCAAGCCAGCTCGGTGATCTCGCGGCTGCCGACCTTAGCGTCGCCCGTGCCCTTGGCCGTGAACATAACCTCGATATGCCGTTTGAATGTACGGACGCGATAAAGCTCGACGTCGTGCACCTCGATACCTGTTTCCTCACGGACCTCGCGGCGAAAAGCGGCCTCGGACTGTTCGCCAAATTCTAGAAAACCACCCGGCACGCCCCAGCCTGACGCGGGCCGCAAAACATGATTTGCGAGCAGTACCTTGCCATCTTCATTCAAAATGATTCCGGCCGCCGAAGCCGTAAACGTCACCTGCATCCGGCGGGCGACAAATGTGCGGGCCGATTTGGGCAGCTTTTTCCAAAGTTTTCCGACGAGGTTTATGATCATCTCAGATTAGAAAAGAGAATATCGGAAATGCTAGGTTTTGTCGCTAAAAGCGACGAATGTAATAACGTCGGGTAGCACCCGACGAAAATATTCGGTAAACCAACCGTCCCTGTAGGGGACGCATGTTGTTGATTATTCGACCCTTACAGGGTCGGGGTGTGTATTGCCGTACATGATCGTCGGGATGCTCCCGACGCTACTTCATTTGTCCGCTTCGCGGACTTTTTGGTCCCGTCCGGACCAGGAATCTTAGCGGCGTCTGACGAGCGGCTTTTCGTATGCCTTGCGGGCATTGAGCGTTATCGAATTAAGTACAATGCGGCCGCGTGAACCGGTAACATCAGGATCGGCGTACTCGTAATCAAACGAATAGGTGAAATGTCCGGCCGACAATTTTTTGCAGAGATCGTCGCCGATGTGAAATGAAAATGCGTCGGCGTAATGTCCGAGGACCTGATCGACGTGGCCGAGCAGTTCGGGTTCTTCGCCGGCGAGATAGACGGGCACCTCTTTTTCGGCGATCGCGTCGCAGCGGGCGTAGAGGTCGCCGAGTACGTGGCGGCGCGAAATGGATAGCGGACTATATGTCATAAACGAATTTTAACACAGTTTTAATGACCATAATTAAAAAAAATGCCCTGTCGCTGTTACACGAGAGGGCATCTCTTTAATTATTTAACTAATTACCAGCTG
>JBGTII010000053.1:0-17009 GCA_041745735.1 Pyrinomonadaceae bacterium
TTCGAGGATAATTCTTTCGCGGAGTTTGGCAGCAAAGAGGTTTACCGACAAGCGGATGGGGAGGTTGTCGTTCAGCGTCCCGGGAAAATATTGCTCAAGGTTCAAGTGCCGATCATCCATTCGGATGTAGCTCAGATGACGTCCGACGGTCAGCAGTTTCGCGTCGCGATCTTGCAGGATGGTGGAACCGGCAAATATAAAAAATTCGTAAAGGGAACCAACAATGCCGATTACTCAAAATTGCAGCGGCAATTAAGTACCGCCGAACTTGAGAACGCTAAAAAGACAAATGAGAGCGTCAGTGCATTTGCCAGCCTGCGACCCCAACACTTTACGGATGCGATGCTCGTGCGTCCAATTGATCAGGCGAATGTTTATACGATGAGCACGATATTTCAACAGGAAGAGGACACGAGTGTCGATGCAAAATCACCGATTAGAAATGTTACGCGTGGCTATTACCTACTCGACGAATTTTCAAAGCAGCCCAACGGGGTGTTAAAGATAATGCGCCGGTTTTGGTTTGACCGCGTTGGCGGCCTGAGGCTTGCAAAGCAGCAGATCTTTGACACAAAGGGAGAGATCGAATCTGACATTGTTTACGGCAAAGAAGGCAGGCTAACGGCCACAGGAAGCTATCCAAATCTGCCGCTTGAGGTACAGGTGACGCGTCCAAAAGAGCGATACTCGATGAAGCTCACATACCAGACGCCCGAAGCTGTTACGATCGGCACTACGTTTCCTGACGCTGCTTTTGTTCTGCAAAATACTTGGAATTTAGAAGAGGTCGACCTCGACAAAAAGCTACTCGAAGCAACGGTTGAACAACCGATCGTCGATAACAAGTCCACAAAATGATCGCACCCCGAAGATGAAACCGATCCTCAGCACCATAGATCTTAAAAAATCGTACAAAGTCGGAAAGCTCGATGTCGCGGTTTTGCGGGGATTGTCGTTTGAGGTCGGCGAAGGCGAGTTTATCGCCATAATGGGCCCGTCCGGATGCGGTAAATCGACGTTGCACCATCTGCTTGGCGGATTGCTTTCGCCAACAAGCGGCAGTATCCTGATCGACGGAGAAGACCTTGCCAAGGTTTCTGACGCGCGGCGGACCGATATCCGGCGGCGTAAGATCGGGTTTGTGTTTCAGCGGTTTAACCTATTTCCGACATTATCGGCGGAGGGAAACCTCAAATTGGCCGAAAAGATCCACACCGGCAACAATGGAAAAAACTCTGACAAGCGTCGCGAGGTCTTGAGACTGCTCAAACTTGAGGATAAAATGCATCATAAGCCGCTCGAACTTTCCGGCGGCGAACAGCAGCGTGTAGCTCTGGCCCGTGCGATCGTCAACGGCCCGGCGATCATATTGGCGGACGAGCCGACGGGGAATCTCGATTCGGAAAATTCGCAGATCGTGCTCAATATGTTTAAGGACCTGAACGAAAAATTTGCCCAGACGATCATCATGATCACGCATAACCCCGAAGCAGCGGCCGTCTGTACGCGGACGATACAAATGCGTGACGGCCATATAATTAATTGAACCAAAACGTATGAAAAACGTGATCAATTGGAACTATGAAAGGGCTTCGTGGCAATGGGACGTTTTGTGCATTTTGATAATGATATTTATATTTGCGACGCCAAAATCTTGGTTTAACAAACCGAAAACCCCGGCAAACCATATCGCCGCCGCGACCGTCCAATCTTTGACTGACACCGCGAAGTAGATCCAAAGAAAATATATTATTTTACCGGTTGGAGTTTTTATGCGTAAATTCTTAATTTTTAGTTTTTCTGTAATGAGTTTTGGCATTATGGCCTCGAGCACAAATGCCCAAGGCCCGCTAGGCACGATCCTTAAACGTATGGACGACCATAATAAATCGCTCCAGACGCTAAAAGCTAAGGTGACCATGGTCAAAACCAATGTTCAGCTCAATGTTTCGGATACCAATGTAGGTACGACTCAGTACATCACAAAGATCGCGGGCAAAGGCAAGATGTATGTAAGGATCGACTGGACGCAGCCGGTTCAGGAACAAATGGCCGTTATTGGGGACAGTTACGAGCTGTATCGTCCGCGTTTGGGACAAGTCATTTATGGAAAAGTCGAGCAGTCCAAAGGTTCGCCGGCCGTTGGCGGCGCCTTGGCATTTATGAATATGTCCAAGGATCAACTGAAAGCCAATTACGATGTTATTTATATCGGCGAAGAGGCAGTATCAGGGGGAACAAAAACGTGGCATCTACAATTAACACCAAAAACCCAAACGAGTTACAAACTCGCTGAACTATGGGTTGATGGCAACGGGATGCCTCTGCAGGCAAAGATCACCGAACAGAACAGCGATACGACGACCGTATTTTTATCGGATCTCGTAAAAAACCAAAAGGTCGACACCAAGGCTTTTGCTCTCAACTATCCGAACTCAGTCAAAAAGATCAAAGCGTAGCTCCTGTTTTATTAATTCACAATGCCCCGGCTGAGTTATACAGCCGGGGTTTTAATTTGAATTGGCCTGCACCAAAATCTATAATCTAGTGTTTGACCGCAGCGTCAGGTTTATTTATGCCAAAGGCAAGCAGTTTTAGCAGATTTACACGCGGTGTTAAGCACACCATCAAGGCTTTTGCCTCGACCAAGCACCCCGTTCTCGTGCACATTGTGCCGATGCGGCGGTGCAATCTGGCGTGTACATACTGCAACGAGTACGACAAAACGAGTGATCCGGTGCCGATCGATGTCATGCTCAAACGCATCGATAAGCTTGCAGAATTTGGCACTTCGGTCGTCACTATCTCCGGCGGCGAGCCGATGATGCACCCTGAAATATTCGAGATCATCGCCCGCATCCGTCATCACGGCATGATCGCCGGTTTGATCTCTAACGGCTATTACTTTCAACCGGAAAAAGTCAAAAAGCTAAACGAAGCTGGTCTCGATTATCTGCAAATATCGATCGATAACGTCACGCCTGACGATGTATCGAAAAAGAGCCTCAAGGTGCTCGACGCCAAGCTCGTCAATCTGCGTGACCACGCAAAGTTTAAGGTAAACATTAACTCGGTGGTCGGCGGCGGTGTCGCAAACCCGGACGAAGCTTTGGTTATCGCCAATCGTGCGATCGAGCTTGGATTCTCCTCAACGGTCGGCGTGATCCATGACGGTGACGGTCTCAACAAAGGCCTGACCCCGCGCGAGCAAGAGGTGTACAAAGAGATCAAGAGCAAAGGTGCCCGAAGCTACGCTCGGTGGAACTGGTTCCAAGACGACCTCGTTGAGGGAAAAGAGCACGTCTGGCGTTGCCGAGCCGGTTCGAGATATTTATATATCGATGAGGGCGGTATCGTAAGCTGGTGTTCGCAGCAACGCGGCACCCCCGGCATTCCACTGCTCGAATACACCCACAGCGACCTGGACCGCGAATACCATACCGAAAAATGGTGTGCCCCGACCTGCACCATCCAATGCGTCCACCAAACCGCGCTCCTCGATGCTTGGCGCGATCCGCAGATATCACCTGCCGAATATATCAAAAAGAACGGCGGCCTAAATAAAAAGACTGTGGCGCAGGTGATTGGGGCTGACTAGGCGCAAAATGTAGGCCAGAGATGCTGGCGGCGAAACGATGTCGGTTAAAAGCGAAACTACAAAAGAACAGAGCGAACCCTTTCGGTTTGCATTGGGATTGGGGCGTGCTTTTGGCGGAGCGGTTCTTTTTTCATTCCCGATCCTGATGACAATGGAGATGTGGTTTTTGGGTGGCCACATGAGCGGGTTTCGGCTGAGTCTTTTTATGCTGCTTTCGATCCCGCTGCTTATCGGCTTGTCGTATTATGACGGTTTCGAGGATACGTCGAGTTTGCTGGATGATGTTGTGGATACGTTTGTTGCGTTCACCGTCGGTTTTGCCTCTTCCGCCCTTCTCTTGTTTTTGTTCAACGTTATAAATTCCGCGATGTCTGTGGATGAAGTGATCGGAAAGATATCGCTTCAGGCGATCCCCGCGAGTATCGGCGCGATGCTTGCACAGAGCCTCCTCGTAATTGACGAGAATGCTGAGAAGCGCGCAGAGGATCGCAAGCGAAGTGCGCATTACGGCGGACAGCTTTTTCTGATGGTCGTCGGAGCTGTTTTCTTATCGATGAGTGTCGCTCCAACGGAGGAGATGGTGCTGATCTCGTTTCAGATGTCCGATTGGCATACTGTGGGCCTCGTGATACTGTCTTTGACGATCATGCACGGTTTTATTTACGCTGTCGAGAGCAGCGGCCACGAGAACGCGCTGTCGCCCGGTTCGCCGATGTGGAGCTTGTTCTTGCGTTACACGGTTGTGGGATACGCGATCGTCCTGGTGATAAGTTTTTATGTGCTTTGGACGTACGGGAGTCTCGACGGCATGGGCTTTTCGGAACAGTTAAAGGCGGTCGTGGTGCTCGCGGTCCCCGGAGCGGTGGGTGCGTCGGCTTCACGGCTGATATTATAGAACGGATGGCTAGAAACGATAGCAGCAAAGATAAGAAAGCATCTCCACCGGCGTGGGAATGGGTTTTGGCGGCCGTTGGGGTAATACTCGTGGGAACCGCGGTTGGCTCTGCTTTCTACCGTGCCTTAACTCACGAAGATACGCCGCCACAGATCGAGGTCGGGGTGTCGGGTATAAAGACAACTGCCGGCGGTTTCGACGTAGAGTTCGAAGTGCGGAATGCCGGAGGGCATACCGCCGCCGAATTAAACCTAGAGGCTCAACTGCTCAAATCCGGCGAACCCGTCGAAACAAGCACAGCAACGCTCGCCTATTCGCCATCGAATTCCGTCCGACGCGGCGGCATTTTTTTTACAAACGACCCTAAGGCCTTTGAGCTGAAGATCCGGGCGTTGGGGTATGAAAGTCCCTAGCGGCTCGGTACCGTAGTGTCTTCAGGTTGGAAAACTGCAATGATCCACAACGAAATGCATCGCTCGCATCGGATAGGCTGGCTGCGTGCAGCCGTTTTGGGAGCGAATGATGGTATCGTATCGACTTCGTCGCTGGTTATCGGCGTCGCGGCGGCTGCATCGAGCCACGAAACTGTCATGCTCGCGGGTGTTGCAGGATTATTCGCCGGAGCTTTGTCGATGGCTGCCGGTGAGTATGTCTCGGTTCACTCACAGGCGGACACAGAAAAAGCGGACATCGAGCTTGAGCGACAACATCTCGAAGCCGAACCCGAGTTCGAACTTCGCGAACTCGCAATGATATACGAGAACCGCGGGCTGACACCTGCGCTTGCTGCTCAGGTTGCGGACCAACTAATGGCTCACGACGCTCTCGGTGCCCACACGCGTGACGAACTAGGCATTTCTGAGGTTATGAGTGCACGCCCGTTACAGGCTGCGATATTTTCAGCCGTCGCATTTTCCGTCGGGGCAGCACTACCGCTCGCGGTCACTTGGTTTTTGCCATTCACATCCATGATCTGGGCGGTCGCTGCGAGTTCGCTCGTCTTTCTCGCGGTCCTTGGTGCAGTTGCCGCAAAAGCCGGCGGCGCCGGGATGGTCAAAGGTTCGCTGCGAGTGTTGTTTTGGGGTGCGATCGCGATGGCTGTTACTGCCGGCGTTGGAAAGTTATTCGGCGCGGTCGTTTAGACGGCTCTTAATTATCGGTGAGGTACGTTCTCGCCGATCGACCAAACAATCACAGAACTCGATAGACCTAAACCCGACAGCCGTCCTGCCATCATTATCAGTGTTTCCCCTATAATTACCGCGCCCTCGTCGATCAGGGTTTTCTCGCCGATCTTTAGCATCTCGCTTGTCGAAGGGCGCGGTTCGTGGACGAACGGGTGAACGCCCCAGATCAGTGCAAGCTGATTAAAAGCATCAAATGAAGTCGTCAGAGCAAACGTCTGCAAACCCGAACGCACAGTGGACAGACGCCGTGCCATCAGGCCGGATTCGGTAAAAACGGCGACCTTTTCCGTCTGCATTTCTTTTGCGGCGTACGCGGCTGCCTTGCACAGTGCTTGGCTTGTCCTACGCGAAGGCGGCTGCGAAAACTTTGCCGGTTTCTTTAGCTGATCTGCCTTGATCGTTTCTGCCGAGTCGATGATGCGTCCCATAGTTTTGATCGCCTCGACCGGATATTTGCCGCTCGCCGTTTCTGCCGACAACATCACCGCATCCGTGCCGTCCCAAACGGCGTTTGCCACATCCGAAGCCTCGGCCCGCGTCGGGAAAGGGTTCACGATCCTCGATTGCAGCATCTGCGTTGCTGTAATAACAAATTTATCCTGGGCGACAGCAAGCTCGATGATCCGCTTTTGATAAACCGGCACGAGCTCGACGCTCGTCTCGACCCCGAGGTCGCCGCGTGCGACCATGACGCCGTCCGTCTCGGCTAGGATATCGACAAGATTCTCGATCGCCTCGGCTTTTTCGATCTTAGCGACAAGTAAGGCACGTCCAAGCTTTCGTTTGTTTAGCTTTTTGATGAGGTCCTTGACCTCGATACAATCGGCGGCGGTCCGAACAAAGGACAGAGCGATGTAATCGACATTTTGCTCCATCGCCCAGATGAGGTCGGCGTGGTCCTTTTCGGTCAACGATGGTATCGGGAGCGAAGTATTGGGTAGATTGATGCCTTTGCGTTCCCCCAGCACACCGCCGGTCACAACGCGGCAAATGATGTCGGTCGGTGTCTCGGTCTCTACTACTAGTTCGATCGCTCCGTCATCGACCAGTATCCGTGCCCCGGCTTGTACCGCGGACGGCAGATCGGCATAGTTGGTCGACACTTCTTTGTCATCGCCGGCAACCTCGCGGGTTGTCATGACGAACTGCTGCCCTGCCTTCAACACTACCGGCAGACCGTCTTTAAGCCCCCGCGTGCGTATCTTTGGCCCGGACAGATCGACGAGTATTGCTATCGGGCGGTCCAACGCCGCCGCCGCCTCGCGCGCGGTTGTGATGCTTGCAGTGTGCTCTTCCTGAGTCCCGTGCGACATATTAATACGTACCGCGTTGAGCCCAGCATTGAGCATTTCGTCAATGACCTCTCGCGTATTCGCAGCGGGGCCGAGGGTGGCTAGGATCTTTGCTTTTCGCATAAAATCTAATTCTAACGCAAAGTCGCAATGCTACTAAGACACGAATCGAAGTTTGACTATTTAAAGTTCACCAAGTTTGGAAAGATAGCTGTGAACGGTCGCGACAAATGACGAATGCGACCATGTTAGCGGTGATACTGAGAGGGGAACGCCCGTCAGCGGATCGATCTGCTCTGCCAAAACACCCGATGGCAAAGCACGTTTCGCGGTCCATTCGAGAATTTCGAGTGCAGGTTTAAGCTCATCTGCGGTTTTCGCGATGGCGATGAAATATTCAGCAAGCCACAGGGTGCAGATGAACCAAGGGTTGCCTGTGACGTCCTCTGAGACACGCATATAGCCGTCGTTCTCGAACCGAGCAACGCCGCCAAATTCTGTTTTTACGAGTAAATTGTCTTTGATCGCCTGCATCGTGCCGGTGACCATCGGATCGTCCTCCGCAAAGCAATCAAAATAAAATACTGCAAACAATGATGCATCGACCGTCGCGTCCGGTGTCAGCGAATCGCCGGCGTTTGATTGCAGCGAACGCAAAAATCTACCAAGTTCGGAGCTGTAGAGATGCTCTTTTATCGCCTCAACGATCTCGTCAGCGGCTTTGGTATATTTAGCGGCTTTATCGGTATCGTCAAAAAGACTCGCAAAGTTTGCCGCCGCACGCAGGCCGGCAACGACCGTCGCACAGGTAAATGTATGAACTCCCAGTCTGTCCTCCCAAAGATTCCAGCTCGGATTTGGTAGCTTTGTTTCGGCGTCTCGAAAATGCTCAAGAAAATCCGAGCACGGAACGATCATTGATGCATACAATCCACGAATGAATTCGACATCGCGGTCTTTCTCAAAATGACGCCACAACGCCCACAGAACGAGAGCTGTTTCGTCTTCTTGTATCGGCACCATTGGAATCTTACGGTAATTGTCCCAACGCGGGTGCCAGCCCGATCCGAGCGTACCGTCAGGATTGTATTTTTGAAAAAAGTAGCCCTTCGGGTGCATGCAACGCTCGCAAAACTCAAAATATTTGCGGCTTATATCCGGATAGCCGGCACAGGCGAGAGCATTTGCCACGAACGAACCGTCGCGCATCCATGAGTAGCTATAATTATCCGTCGCTCGCTCTGAAACATCCGAATCGTTCGCGGCGATGATCGCACCGCCGTGGTCGAGCTGTGTGCGGATCATCAACAGACTGCGTTTATAAAATCGTATGAGGTCGTCAGACAGAGGGCCGAAATCGGTATCATTTTTGTTAACCCATTCTCGCCAAAAACGTTCGGTCTCACCAAAATACTTTTCCGGCCCGCGTTCCAGTGCGTGACTGTTTAGTTTATCGACCTCATCATGCGAGGCTCCGGCAGCTATCCAATAATAAAATTCGTGCGAAGCGTTGCCATTAAGCTGAAAATGAACACCGATCGTCGAATCGACCGAGCCCTCAGTGATCGGCCCATTTTGTAGTTGACCGTCCTCAGCGTCACGCCATGTCCCTTCATTATTGCGAAATGCTTTTCGTCCCGTGGCGAACGAATCGAACGCGGGCTGAGAGTTGATGAGAAAGTACCGATGCTTTTTGTAGTGAATTATCGATCCATTATCAGGGTCGAAAAACGCGGTGTCGCCCACCTTGTTTTCGTAAATGCGAAAGTCTTGATGCAGAAACACACGGGTTTCACGAGATCTGCCGCTAAGGTCGCTTACATTTATCCGGCGTAAATAGATATTCTCGCGGCCGGCAACTGTATCGCTGCACACCATCTTTACGGCAAGTTTGTTGTTGGTCAACGTGACGTTCGTTACGAGCGTACCGGGGAGATACTGTAGATCGCGTTCCCAACCATCTTCGAAAACCCATGAAAATGCCCCATCTACCCAAATGCCGAATCGAAACGGGAACCCCTCGGTATGATTTTCCTGGCCGACGTGCGGAAAATAGATGTCGCGGATCTGATATTTGTCGTCGAAATTTACAAGCAGATTGCCGTTTCCGACAGGGATGTCTCTCATAGGATCGCCGGTTAATTCGCTTTTAGAGCCTCTTCGACGGCGGCGTCCAGCTCGACCTGAATGGCGGGGCTAAACCCAACTATCTTCTTTATTATCTTGCCATTGCGGCCGATGATCAGGGTCTGTGGTATGTCGCTGCGGTCAGAGAAAATAAAGCGGCTTAGCTCATTTTCAGGAAACGCGATAGGGTAATCGAGCTTGGTCTTTTCGGTGAAAGCCGGTATTCTCGGCAGATCCTCAGCACCGCCGACATTGAGCCCGACGATCACCAAATTTTCGGCACCATGCTTGGCCAGCAGCGAATTGAGGTGCGGGATCTCCTCGATACAGGGCGGACAGTAGGTCGCCCAAAAATCAAGGATCACGGCTTTTCCCTTGAGATCACCAAGCTTCTGAACTTTATCCTCAGCCGTGGTCCAACTCATGTCGGCCATCGGCTTTGACGGTGGCATCGGCACATTGGTCGTCGGACGATCATTGATCGAGACAGGCCGATTCGATACGGTTATCGGAGCCGCAGCCGGACGGCAGCCGTGGTTAAGTAAAAAGAAAAAAGTAGAAAGGCAGAAATAGAACAGCTTCACAACGCTATTTTACACAACTAGAATCGAAATCCGCCTTTACTTTTACCTTTTTACTTTCTACTTTTACCTTAATGTCATTTTATCCCGCTTCGATCCAAGAAGGGCTGAATCAGCCGCAAAATGCCGGACAGGTCGACAACGCCAGTGCGTCCGGCCGGTCAGCGAGTTTTCTGTGCGGATGTTCGGTCGGGTTTGAGATCAAGCTGGGTGATGACCTCAAAACGATCGAGACATCTGCGTTTACCAGCAATGGTTGCGGTTATATGGTCGCGGCGGCTGATGCGCTAGCCGTAACGATATCGAACAAACTGTTGAGCGAACTTCACAGCCTCGATCACGACGAACTGTTCGCGGACGTCGAAAACAAACTCATTTCTTTTCCAACAGCACGCCAACAGTGCGTTGATGTTTGTATTGAAGCTTTGCGTGCGACATTTGCCGACTTGCGGGCAAAGCAGATCGAGGAATTTGACGGCGAAAAAGCCCTCGTTTGCACTTGTTTTGGCGTTCTAGAAGAAACGATCGCCGCCCACATCAGCGAGAACTCGCTAAAAACCACCGATGACGTCGCTGCGATCTGTAACGCCGGCAGCGGATGCGGATCGTGCCGTATGTTGATACAGGAAATGGTAGATAATAGTCAGGGAAGCCTGTTAGGTTGATGTGCATAACCGCAGGACAGGTTATATGCTATAATTTTCAACATTCGCCGCTCAGTTGGGGGCAGAAATGTTATTTAAGGAGACCGAACGAGGACTGTCATATAATGGTCCGATAGCCTAATTTTTGAATCCGTAATGGACGATCCCGCTAGTTTGTTTCTATTTTTTGCCGCCGACATCCAGACCGCACCCGAAGTGCCAACTCTGCTGTTCACACTTGCCAAAATTTTCTTGGTGATTTTTCTTGTGCTCGCAAATGGCTTTTTTGTCGCAAGCGAGTTTGCACTCGTCGCGGTGCGCAAGTCACGGATCGAGGCACTCGCCGCCGAGGGCGACGCCGCGGCCACAAGATTGCTGCTGATGCTCAACAATCTAAGCGGCTATATTTCGGCTACGCAGCTTGGGATCACATTGTCGTCACTTGGTCTCGGTTGGGTCGGTGAACCGGTTGTTGCGACGTTGATAGAGCCGGGGCTCTCATATTTGGGCGATGTCACAGGGGCAGCATTTTTATCGTCGGGACCGATCTTGCACACGATCTCATTTACGATCGCATTCTCACTTATTACATTTCTGCACATCGTCTTTGGCGAATTAGCCCCAAAGACTGCGGCACTCGAATTGTCAGAACGCGTTTCCTTTTTTGTTGCGGCGCCGTTGCGGTTGTTTTATACGATCTTTAGTTATCCGATCCGCATGCTCGATTGGACCGGCACAAAAACCGTTCGGCTTTTCGGCTTGCAGGCATCTGGCGAACACGGCTCAAGCTATACCGAAGATGAAATTCGCAGTCTGATAAAAATATCTCAGGAAAGCGGACATTTGAACGAAGAAGAACAACGCCTGATCAACCGCGTGTTTGAATTTTCGGAAACCACGGTCAAAGAGGCCATGATACCGCGAACGGAGATCGTCGCGGTGCCGGAAACCTGTAGTTTTGACGAGATCGTCGAGGCATTTCAGCAGCACGGATATTCGCGTTTGCCGGTGTACCGGGGTTCGCTCGATGACATCGCGGGTTTTGTCCACACTAAAGACCTGGTCGCATACACCAAAAAGCAAAAGAGTTTTAAGATCGCCGATGTCATCCATAAGCCAAATTATGTCGTCGACACCGCTCATCTCGAGGACGTGCTCAGGCAGATGCAGAACGAAAAGTTTCACTTTGGCTTTGTCGTCGATGAGCACGGCGGCATCGAGGGCATCATCACACTCGAGGACCTGCTCGAAGAGATCGTCGGGGACATCTCTGACGAGCATGATGTTGAGGTCGATGAACAGATCGACAAACAGGCTGACGGCAGCTATCTGCTCGACGGTGGTCTCGCGGTGCGTGACCTTAACCGGCGGCTGGAGATGACGCTGCCTATATCTGACGGTTATACGACCATCGCAGGGTTTCTGATGGCAGAGGCCGGCCAGATCCTCGAAGAAGGACAGACGGTGCCGTTCAACGGCCACGTGTTTACCATCGAAAAGGTTGATAAGCATCGAATAAAGCAGATCAAAATGCAAAAGGCACAGACGTAGAAAGGAGAGTTTTTCGCAAAATGAGTTATATCGAACAAGTTTGGGCGCGAGAGATCATGGATTCGAGAGGAAATCCGACGATCGAGGCGGAGGTTATTTTAGAGGACGGGACGCAGGGACGGGCGGCGGTGCCGAGCGGTGCTTCGACGGGCGAAAATGAGGCGGTCGAGTTGCGTGACGGCGACAAAAAGCGCTATCTCGGCAAAGGCGTGCTTACTGCGGTCAACAACGTCAACGAAACTATCAGCCGCGAGCTTGAGGGCCTCGATTGCCTCGATCAGACGTTGATCGATCAGACAATGATCGATCTCGACGGTACCGAGACAAAATCAAAGCTTGGAGCGAACGCTCTGCTTGCAGTGTCGCTTGCAAACGCCCGTGCCGCCGCCGCGTTTCAGGAAATGCCGCTTTACCGCTACATCGGCGGAGCGAATGCCAAAACGCTGCCTGTGCCGATGATGAATATCCTCAACGGCGGTGCTCATGCGGACAACAACGTGGATTTTCAGGAATTTATGGTAATGCCGGTCGGCGCCGAGACTTTCACTGAGGCTCTGCGATGCGGTGCCGAGATCTTTCATAACCTGAAAAACGTACTCAAGTCCCGCGGCTATTCGACCAGCGTCGGCGACGAGGGAGGTTTTGCACCTAACCTAAAATCCAATGACGAAGCTGTCGAGACCATTCTCGAAGCGATCGACATCGCCGGTTACAAGGCCGGTGACGACGTGATGATCGCCCTCGATCCGGCGTCAAGCGAGTTTTTTAAGGACGGCAAATACATCTTTAAGAAATCGGACAAGCGCGAGTTAACGTCCGAAGAAATGGCGTCGTACTGGGCGGACTGGTGCGGTAAATATCCGATCATTTCGATCGAGGATGGGATGGCGGAAAGCGACTGGGAAGGGTGGATCAATCTGACCGGCAAGGTCGGCAAAACTGTCCAGACGGTTGGCGACGACCTATTTGTCACCAACGTTAAATTTTTGCAAAAGGGTATCGCGTTAGGTGCCGCAAACTCGATCCTCATCAAGGTCAACCAGATCGGCACGCTGACGGAAACCCTTGATGCAATTGAGCTTGCACGGACAAATAACATGACCGCCGTCATCTCGCACCGCTCCGGCGAGACGGAAGACAGCTTTATTGCTGATCTGGCTGTCGCAACAAACGCCGGCCAGATCAAAACCGGCAGCCTCTGCCGCAGCGACCGTATTGCAAAATATAATCAACTGCTGCGTATCGAAGAAGACCTTGGCGATTCGGCAAAATACCCGGGCCGTAAGACGTTTTATCAGATCGCTCAATGAACATCCTCGATGCACTTCTCGAAGAGCATTCCAAAGACCAGACCGCGAAGATCGTTAACTACATCGAGGGTGATCCGGAGCGGTTCGCGGAGTTAATGAGGCTGTTTCTTGGGCCGGTCTATCGTGTTTCGCAGCGTGCCGCTTGGGCGGTGAGCAACTCTATTGAGCAGCATCCGGAGCTCGTAAAGCCGTATTACAATATTCTCATAAAACAGTTGGAGCGTGATGACGCTCATGTTGCGGTGCGGCGAAACGTCGTCCGGCTGCTGCAGTTTGTCGAGATCCCAAAACGATATGCGGGACGCGTGTTTGACGTTTGCTATAGCCTCTTAGACGACCCGGCCGAGACTGTTGCCGTGCGGGCGTTTTCTTTGACGGTGGCGGCGAATTTGGCAAAAGATTCGCCCGAATTGTTAGATGAGCTGCGGCTTGTCGCGACGAAATATCCGCAGGTTGCAACCCCCGGATTTCGCAGCCGTGCCCGTCGCGTTTTGGGTGTGTGACATGAAACAAAAACCACGAAAAGGATTATACGAGATCGACACCGACAGAAAGCGGCTCGACCTCGCAGCGATCCACCGCTTTCTGTCGGGCGAATCATATTGGGCGCAAAACCGCACACTCGAACAGACGCTCAAGGCTGTCGAAAACTCGCTTTGTTACGGCGTTTACCACGGCAGGGAATTGGTGGGTTTTGCCCGCGTCGTCACAGACAGGGCTACCTTTGCATACATAGGCGATGTTTTTGTTCTAGAGGCTCATCGCGGCAACGGCCTGAGCAAATGGCTGATGCAAGTGATCACCGAACAGCCAGACATGCAGGGGATTCGGCGTTGGCTGTTAGCCACACGTGATGCTCACGGCCTGTATCAGCAATACGGTTTTGAAGAGCTTCGTTTTCCCGAAAGGTGGATGGAAAAAACCGCTCCTGACGCGTACTAGAAATTCTTGCACGCCTATCGTCCGTTTCATTTATAATAGGTAAAGGTAGTTCTTTCGGCAGATCCCTAATGAATTCAACAATTGCAATAAATCGGCGTCCGGTCGCACTCGTCATCCTCGATGGCTGGGGTTTTGCACCGCGTACCGAGGGTAACGCGATCGCGATCGCTCACACGCCAAATTACGACAAGATCTTCGAACGCTTTCCGATGACAACGCTTGCCGCGGCCGGAGCGGCGGTCGGGCAATCCGACGAACAGCCGGGCAGTGCCGAGGTCGGCCACCTCAACATTGGGACCGGACGGCGGGCTCAGACCGAGACTTCGCGGATAAGCGATGCCATTGCGTCGGGTGATTTTAAGGAAAACAAAGTGCTCAACCGTGCCTTTACTAAGGCAAAAGAAACCGGTGCCGCGATCCATCTGATCGGGCTTTTAAGCGATGGCGGTGTGCATTCATCGACTGAAAATCTGTTCGCTCTGCTGCGTCTCACAAAATCTCACGGCCTAGCAAAAGTCTATATCCACTGCATCCTCGACGGGCTCGACGTTGCTCCGCGAACGGCGGATATTTATGTCGAGGCGCTTGAGATCAAGCTTGCCGACATCGGCATCGGCGAGATCGCCACGCTCTGCGGTCGCTTTTTTGCGATGGACAGTGCCGAGCGTTGGGAGCGAACGGCCCGTGCATTTACGATGCTCGTCCATGCCGAGGGCGAGCGGACGAACGACGCTGTAAACGCTGTTCGCAACTCATTTTTACGCGGCATCTCGGACGAATTCATCTCGCCGATCATTATTGAAAAGTCACGGGACGTGCCCGTCGCAAAGGTGTGCAACGGCGATCTCGTAGTATTTTTTAACCACCGTGCCGACACCATGCGACAGCTTGTCCGAGCACTGTGCATACCGGACGAATCGTTATCGGCGAAACCGATGCTCGATACGGTGTGCCTTACTGAATATGACCGTGCATTCAACCTGCCCGCCGCGTTTCGTCAGGAGCCGGAAAAAGGCACGTTGTTCGAGGTCTTATCGTCGCTGCAGATCCCGAGTTTTAAGATCACAGAAAGTTCGCGGTTTCCTCATCTGACGCATTTCTTTGACGGCGGTGCTGACCTGCAAGCCCATTTCGAAGAGCAGATCCTCATATCCGGAAACAAATCGGCAGACCAGCCCGAAAGCCAAAGTTTTAAGATCACCGACCGGCTGCTAAGTAGTCTTGAGATCGCCCCGAACGGGGTTTTTATCGCAAATATTCCTGCCGCCGAGATGATGGCAGAGACCGGCGATGTCAATAAAACGGTTGCCGCGATCCAGTACATCGACACTTGCATCGGCGGGATTTGCGAGGGCGTTCAACAAGCAGGCGGTGTCGTTATGATCACATCAACGCACGGCAATTGCGAAGAAATGATCGACCTCGACAGCGGCGAGTCGAGCCTTACCGCGACCGCTAATCCTGTCCCATTCCATTATCTCGACGCGTCGTCCAACGGCGTTCGCCTACGCGAAGACGGCTCACTATCAGACATAGCTCCGACGATATTAAGCGTCCTCGGCATCAAAAAACCCGACGAGATGACCGGCTCCGACTTGAGAATGTTGTAAAATATCGGCTTGGCCCCCAGCTCATCAGGAATACAAAAGCTTCCTCGTTATCCCTTTCGGTCGCAATCACAATTGCCGGGATAGTGCTTGGCTCCAATGCCATGAGGTTTATTCTGCCGTCGAGTCCAGGCTCGAAAATGACAAATCTCACAGTGCGTGATAATCTCGTTTTTCACTGACATTAGGTAGACAGAGTTTTTATGGTTGAAGAATTTGCGCTCGACAATGCTGACGAACGCCGCAAGGTACGTCAAAACGGAACCGGATGGATAGAGGTGATCGCCGGGTCAATGTTTTCGGGTAAATCCGAAGAGCTTATTCGCCGACTGACGCGTGCGCGTATCGCACGGCAAAAGGTGCAGGTCTTTAAACCGGGGATCGACGTGCGCTACTCCGACGAAGAGATCGCATCGCATTCCGGCCAAAAGCATCTCTCGATCCCCGTGGCCGACACCTCCGGGATGATGTCTCACGTTCTCGAAGACACAGAGGTCGTCGGCATCGACGAAGCTCAGTTTTTTGACATGGCGATCATCGCCGCTGTCAACGAACTTGCCGAACGCGGCAAGCGCGTTATCATCGCCGGGCTCGATCAGGACTATACCGGAAAGCCATTTGAGCCGATGCCGCAGCTACTGTCGATCGCCGAATTTATCACAAAAACCCACGCTATTTGTGTGAAGTGCGGAGCGACGGCCAATTACTCTCAACGAACGGTCGAGTCCGACGCCCGCGTCGAGGTTGGTGCGAGTGATAAATACGAGGCTCGATGTCGCAAATGTTTTGTACCGCACGCGGATGCTCCAACACCGGAATAAGTCGAGCGAGTCTAGGGAGTCGAGCGAGTCTAGGGTTGAGGAAGATCTTGACTCCCCAGACTCCTAGACCCACCGGACTCTCCCGACTATTTAACCGCCTTCATTGAATAAAGTATCGCGGTGAAATTGTCTGTGTGCTTGTTAAAATTCGTTCCCTTCGTCGCAGTCATTACGTTTAACTGCTGCGTCTGGCCGAGGTATTTGCGGTACGCGATCCATTGGTGGCGCCGCGGGTCGTCCTTGCCCTCGGGCGGTGCTTCGGTAAATTCGACGCCGTGGATGCCGTCTATCTCGACCATCTTGACCGACTCGTATTTACCGTTCTTTAACTGCTGAATGGCCTGATCGTAATAGGCTTTGAGGCTAACATCCGCCGGGAAATTATCGCCCAGCGAAGAGATCGAAACGATCAACGATGCATTGTCGGGCGATGAATAAAAGAACTGTTCTTTCT
>JBGTII010000054.1:0-2778 GCA_041745735.1 Pyrinomonadaceae bacterium
GTAATAGACCGTGTTGCCGATCCACATCGCATCGCGGCAGGCTCGGGGGCTATCGGAAATGAGTTTGGCGTCATTCGTTCTGAGATCGTAGATGTAGAGCGTGTTCGCCTGACCGCCGCTGTAACGTTTCTCAGGTCGAAAATCGCGAAACCGCGGACTATATGCCATCTTACTGTTGTCAGGCGAAAGGTCGCCGGAACCTGCCTCAGGCATTGGTAACGCTTCGGCCGGACCGCCTGTGGGCGAAACTGTATAGAGACGCGTGACGCCCAGCGTCCATGAGTCACGCATACTTCGAAACACGATCCGTCCATCTTTTGTCCAGCCCTGTATCTGATTATCAAAACCCCAACGCGGCGTCAGCGGCCCTCGTGAAGGGTAATAAGTTAGCTGCTTCGGCTCTCCGCCGCTGGCCGAGACGACATACACTTGTTCGTCGCCATCGTACTGTCCGGTAAACGCGATCCATCGGCCATCGGGTGAATATTTGGCGTACGTCTCAACACCCGGATGAGCAGTGAGCCTCACAGCCGTTCCGCCGTTGGTCGATGTCGTCCAAAGATCGCCGCCATAGGTAAAGACGACCCGCTCACCCGATATGTCCGGGAAACGCAAAAGTTTGGTCTGGGCAGATACACTACCTGCCGCAAACAGGCTTACCGCCGCGATAATCAGTAACCGTTTGAACATCAATTTTCCTCCGATATTTAGCAAGTTTGGTTTTTGAAAGTGTAACCTAATACTTTACGCGAGAAAAGTTAGCGAGTTTCATTCTTTTCAAAGAGGCAAGGCAACTAATTTCGTCGCTTTTTCCTCAAATGGATGTTATTCTTTTTTGAGTAAAAGTCAGTCCTTCAGAGGTTATTCGGGGAGATCTTACATTCGTGAAACTAAGTAATACACGCCTTTCTGCTCTAATATCAATTCTTACTCTTACCGCTGCCGTTGGGTTTGCCCAAAGCGGCTCGACGACGGCAAAGATCGAGGTCGATCGAACCGGTAAAGCAGCAAAGCCGGCATCCGCGAAGAAGGTCACCACGGAACTCGTTCAAAGCGAGATCGAAGAGGCTCTCGCGGTTATCCAGGGAAATTATGTCGGTGCCAAAAAGCTAAATTACAACACGGTATTCAAATCATCCATCGACGGGATGCTCCACACGCTCGACCCACACTCCAATTACTTTGACGCGAAAGAGTTTGAGGAATTCATGACCGATCAGCGTTCGCAATACTATGGCATCGGAGCGATCATAGGCGATTTGAGCGCCCCGGACGGTAAGGTGTTGGCTACCTACATCAGAGCGACTTTCGAAGGTGCCCCGGCTAACAAGGCTGGCCTGCGATACGGCGACAAGATCGTCGAGGTAAATGGCACTTCGATGCTCGGAAAGCCTTTTAGCGAAGTTCGTACTTTTTTACGCGGCCCCGAGGGCACAGCGGCAAAATTGGTCGTCGAGCGCCAAGCCACAGGCAAACGCGAGACAGTCGATATCATTCGCGCAGCCGTCCCCCAGCCGTCCGTGAGCGAAGTCTACATGATCCGCCCCGGCGTTGGTTATATGGCTCTACGAGGGACCTTTACTCAGACGATCTCAGGTGAGTTTATCAGAGGGCTCCGCGATCTTAAGGCTGCGGGAATGCAGCAGCTCGTTATCGATCTTCGTGACAATGGCGGCGGTTTGGTCATCCAAGCAAAAAACATCGCAAACGCATTCTTGTCGTCAGGTCAGACCGTGTTTTCACAAAAAGGACGGCTCGAAGGGGTCAACGAGGCCTATTTCGCAGAGAGCCGAACGCCCGACCGATCGCCGGTCGTCGTCCTTGTTAACCGAAATACGGCGTCTGCCTCAGAGATACTCGCGGGGGCATTGCAAGATCACGACCGAGCCCTGATCGTCGGCGAAGATACTTTCGGCAAAGGGCTAGTCCAATATCCGTTTCGCCTGGAACACGGTTCTATGCTTCTGCTGACCATTGCCAAATACGAGACGCCGTCTGGACGACAGATCCAGCGCGATTATTCGAATGGCGACATATATAATTATTTATACGAGGGCGGCAGCTACCGCGATGAAACCGCCCCTGTAGAAAGGCCAAAGGGCCGGGAAAGCAAGACCGATACGGGACGCACTGTCTATAGCGGCGGCGGCATCAACCCGGACGTTGTAATAAAGCCAAGAACCATCCCGATCGAGCGAGCTAGATCTCAGCAAAAGCTTGCCAGCCCCGTGTTTGCGTTTGCACTCGAGCTCGTCACCGGCCGTGCCCCGGGCTTTGGTGCCTACACTGTCGATAAACCGATCGTTTTCGATCACGATATCAAATCGACCGACTTTCCCGTCAACGAAGCTCTTTACGGTGCGTTCAAAAAATTCGCTCAGGATAAATATAAGATCGCACCCGCACTCGTGGATCGCGAGCGTGAATTTGTCGAACGCACTTTACGAACGGAACTCGTGACTGCCGCCTACGGATCGCAGACGTCGTTTCAGGTCTTTAATGAATATGACGATCAGCTTTTAAAAGCGATCGAGCTGTTCCCGCAGGCAAGGCAGCTTGCAATCTCAGGTGAGCGTGCTAAGACATCGACCTCGACCCAAAAGGCACCGATAAACTGATCGTCCGAGTCAACTAAATAAAAAGAGGCTGTCTGAAAAGGCGGTCTTTTTTTTGGCGCAAAAAGGGGTGAGAGGCTTTAAAATGTATGAATGAGGAAGAAAGGGAAAGTTGTATTTAAGAGGTATGAGCAGAATCAGCCGCTGTTGCTGCCGCCGAGTT
>JBGTII010000055.1:0-4192 GCA_041745735.1 Pyrinomonadaceae bacterium
GCGACCGCGTCAAGGGCGGGGAAACGGTGATCGCTCGGCAAAGCCGAGCAAACTGAAAATGGAAAACTGAAAATGGAAAATCGAAGAGATCTTTCATTTTCCACTTTCCATTTTCCACTTTCAATTTAATTTGATGGCAGACGAGAAAGACGATCGACCTCCACATAGGGGCCTGAAAAAAGGGCTTTATGTAATACCGACTTTGTTCACCGCGGCGAATGTGGCGATGGGCTATTTGGCGATATTGTCGTCGATCCGAGGCTTTCATTTATCCGCGTCTGACCCTGCGCTTGCGGCAACTTATTTCAACTCCGCCGGGCTCGCCATCGGGCTCGCTATCTTGTTTGACACGGTTGACGGGCGAGTGGCGAGGGCTACGCGGACAGCGACTGAGATAGGAGTGCAGTTCGATTCGCTGGCCGACGTGCTGACCTTTGGCATCGCACCGACGGCTCTGATCTACGCATGGGCGATCGCACCGACATTTGCCGAAGGCTCATTCGGCCACAACCTCGGCGTTTTTCTTTTGTTCATGTATCTGATGTGCGGGGCGTTTCGTCTTGCAAGATTTAACCTGCAAGCGACGAGGCCCGTCAAACTCATCGAGGGTGCGACCAAGGTTGATAAGAAAGCATTTGTGGGATTACCAATACCTCCGGCAGGCGGGTTGCTTGCCGCTCTGGTGCATTTCGCGCCGGCTCCGCTGAGTTCATACGGCGTGGATTCTTCGCAATTTTATACGTATGCCTTGTATGCACTCGTCGCCGTGCTCGCGATATCGATGGTCAGCACGATCCGTTACACGAGTATGAAAACTGCCGGTAAGGGGCGACAGGGATTTTTCCTCGTATTGGTACTCGTCGCGATGGCGATGGGTGTGTGGCTCTATTCGCGATACGCTCTGCTAATTATCGCAGGTCTCTATGTTTCGCATGGCCTGATCTGGTGGGCTTTTCGTTTCCTGGGGTCGAAACTGCGACCTCAAACTTCTAGCTAAAAAATTCTGCTATCGATTCGGCAACATATTGCTGCTGTTCCGGGGTCAGTTCCGGATAGATCGGCAGCGCAAGTGTCTCGAGCGCGGCCTTTTCCGATTCAGGCATATCGCCCGCTTTATATCCCAAATACGCAAAACACTCCTGCAAATGCAGCGGCACGGGATAATAGATGTCGGTGCCAATACCCTTTTCAGTCAGGTGGGCACGTAACTCGTCTCGGCGGCCCGGGACCCGGATAACATACTGGTTGTAGATGTGCTTTGCGTTCGCTCGTTCAAACGGAATGCCGATCTGCTCCGCCAACCCGAGGTCGGTGAATAGGCGGCGATAGTTGTCGGCATTCGCACGGCGTTTATCGGTCCAGGCGTCGAGATGCGGTAGCTTTACCCGCAGTACCGCACCTTGAAAACCGTCGAGCCGCGAATTGAGCCCGACGTATTTGTGATAGTACTTTTCTTCGGAGCCGTGGACACGGAGAGCGAGAAGCTTTTTCGCAAGTGCGCCGTCATTCGTCGTGATAAAGCCACCATCACCCATACCGCCGAGATTTTTCGAAGGATAAAAACTAAAACAGCCGATCTCGCCGATCGCACCCGCTTGCACACCGTCTTCCTCAGCACCGATGGCCTGTGCGGCGTCTTCGACAAGCGGGATGTTATGGCGTCCCGCTATCTCCAGCATGGAGGCCATGTCGGCACATTGACCGTAAAGATGCACAGGCTCGATGGCCCTCGTTTGAGAAGTGATCGCAGCCTCGACCTGCGCAATGTCGAGGTTGTAAGTGACCGGATCAATATCGACAAACACCGGCGTCGCACCCACTCGCGTGATCGCACTGACGGTGGCAAAAAAACTGTATGGTGTCGTGATAACTTCATCGCCGGGACCGATATCATAGGCCATCAGGGCAAGGAGTATCGCATCACTGCCTGAGGCACAGCCGATAGCGTATTTCACACCGCAGTATCCAGCCAGCTCACATTCTAGTGCAGCGACTTCTCCGCCGAGTATAAACCCATTGGTATCGAGCACATGCGCAAGCGCCGCTTCGATCTCAGAGCGAAGAGTTGAGTTTTGTTCTTTTAGGTCGAGTAAGGGGACGTTCATTAAGATATTTTTCACCACAAAGGCTCAAAGAGTACAAAGCTAATCGTAAGGTCAATTTACGTAGTGACCTTTGTGTCTTTGTGGTTAAATCTTATCTAAACCGTTTACAATTTGCATTTTGCGGGTTTTCTTTTTAGCCTCGAACCAATGATCTCCGACATAAAACAGCGCACCGCCGAGATAATCAACCGGCTCAAAAAGGCCTATCCGGATGCCCATTGTGCGCTTGTGCATACAAATGCTCTTGAGTTGCTGATCGCGACGATTCTGTCTGCTCAATGCACTGACGTAAGGGTAAATATCGTGACCGCAGACCTATTTCGCAAATATCATGGGCCTGCGGAATTTCTGAATGTCGCACAGACTGAATTAGAAAAAGACATCCATTCGACAGGTTTTTTTCGTAACAAAGCAAAGAATATACAGGCCGCCTGTAAACGGATCATCGAGGTCTATGGCGGCAATGTGCCGCAGACGATGGACGATCTTTTGACACTCGGCGGTGTCGCCCGTAAAACTGCCAACGTCGTGATGGGCAATGCTTTTGGTATCGCTTCGGGCGTCGTCGTCGATACGCATGTATCTCGGCTATCGCAGCGGCTGGGCCTCACAAAAGAAAAAACGCCCGAAAAGATCGAGCGTGCATTGGCAAAGCTTGTACCAAAAAAGGATTGGGTTATGTTTCCGCACTGGATGATCTATCACGGGCGGCAGATCTGTATTGCAAGGAAGCCAAAATGCGGCGAATGCCCGCTTGCCGACATCTGCCCGTCGGCATTTCTATTTTAAAAGAAAAAAGCAGGCTCGAAAGCCTGCTTTAATTCGTTATGGCCTTGGCGTTGCAGCCGGTGACGGTGCTGGTGTCGCGACCGGTGTCGGCAGAGCCGGCATTTCTGTCGGCTTAAACCTCGATAGCATCTCGTCGCGCATCGCTAGTGTGTAAACGGCGGCGGCGAAGATGATGGCTGATGATTTGGCATCGCTCTCGATGATGCGTTCGTAAGTGTCGAGATTGGTGTGCCAGGTGACGCCGAAATATTCTATCGGGTCCTGCGAAGTTCCGATTCCCGGCAGTCCGGCCGCGTTGAACGACGTGCTGTCCGTGCCGCCCAGCCCGCGTCCGCGAGCACTTAAAACACCTCCGAAACCAAGATCTGAAAACGGTGCCAACGCTTCGCGAAGCACGGTCGCTGCCTCAGGCGGGCCAAAGATGCTCAATCCGCGAGCCCGGCCCGTGCCGCTGTCAATGTTAAAATAGCCGTTAAATTTGCTAAACGCGGGCGTCGGATTTTCGGCCGTGCCAAAATGCTTTTTGACGTATGCCTGCGAACCGAGCAGCCCCTGTTCCTCGCCGCCCCAACAAGCGACTCGGATCGTTCGGCGTGGTTTGACGCCGATCGCTTTCAGGATTCGAGCGGCTTCCATCATAGTCGCACAGCCGACGGCGTTGTCGGTCGCACCAGTCGCCGAGTGCCACGAATCGAGGTGTCCGCCAAGCATGACGACCTCGTCTTTTTTGTCCGAACCCCAGATCTCGCCGACGAGGTTATAGCTCGTCACACCATCGGGAACAATTCGGCTGCGGAGATCAAATTCGAGCTTGACAGCCGTCTTGCGGGCAAGCAGCCGATAGATGCGTCCAAAATCTTCGTTTCGCATAACCACCGTTGGGACTACCTTGGTGACGTCGAATGTACGGTTGTTAAACGCCCGAACAGCACCGCGGTCAAGCTGCGATTCGTTGATGCGGACGAGGACGTTGTTGTCGAGCAGAAACTTGTCGAGCTGTTCGGCGATCTGTAATGGGTTCAAAGCTCCGAGCTTTGGCGTTACACCTGCACCGCTGCCGGCACCGCGCCCGCCGGGTCCGACCGGAGACGCGTTTGTCGGGTCAAACTGTTTTTTGACCTCTTCGTCATTACGGCGTTTAGGCGCCGGATCTCTCGACTGGTCGATAAAAGTCGGCTTGCCGACGAGGACGATCTTGCCGTTGACTTGTGTTTTGACGCTATCAAAATACGCGGTTAGTTCGTCTTGCGTCGGCATTTGCAGCACGACCGGGTTGTTTGCCGCCGAAAAGGTCGGGA
>JBGTII010000056.1:0-10675 GCA_041745735.1 Pyrinomonadaceae bacterium
TCTCGCGGTTGGGCGAGGCGACGGAGCCGCAGTCGAGATGATCGCGGCCGATGACGATCGGAGCTTTTAACTCGCCCGACGCAACCATTTCATTTAGTTTCAGACCGGCTTTTGCACGCGCTCCATAACCAAGCCAGCAGATGCGAGCCGGAAGGCCTTGGAACTCAACTTTCTCCTGAGCCATCGTCAGCCATTTGGCGAGGTGATCGTCTTCTGGGAAAAGATTCATGATCGCTTCGTCGGTGCGATAAATGTCTTCACGGTCACCCGAGAGAGCGACCCAGCGAAATGGGCCCTTGCCTTCGCAGAAAAGTGGCCGGATGTAGGCGGGCACGAAGCCTGGATAATCGAACGCGTTTGTGACGCCGTTATCAAGAGCACGTTGCCGTAGATTATTGCCGTAGTCAAAAACGATCGCCCCGCGTTTCTGAAACTCTAACATGGCCTCGACATGCTTTGCCATCGAGTCCGTCGCCGCCTGTTCGTAAGCAATTTGATCTTGATTACGAAACTCTGCCGCTTCATCGACCGAATAGCCGACCGGAATATAGCCCATCAATACATCGTGAGCCGACGTTTGATCGGTAACCACATCTGGAATAACTCCGCGCTCGATCAATTGCCATAGCACTTCGGCAGCATTGCCACACAATGCGATGGACTTCGCTTCTTTCGCTTCGACTGCGGCGTTCACGAGACGTAGTGCATCGTCGAGATCCTCCGCAGAGACGTCGACCTGTTTTAACTGTAGCCGCCTTTCAATACGCCATGGATCAACATCGACGAGCAGACCAACACCACCATTAAACGTTATCGCCTGTGCCTGAGCTCCGCCCATTTCACCAAGGCCGGCAGTCAACACAAACTTACCCGCAAGCGAACCCCAGCCATGCTGTCGCGCAAGTGAGCCAAACGTCTCATACGTGCCTTGCAAGATACCTTGCGTGCCGATGTAGATCCACGAACCCGCTGTCATCTGGCCATACATCATCAGCCCGTCGCGTTCGTACTGGTCAAACTGCTCCTGCGTCGCCCAATGCGGGACAATGTTCGAATTAGCCAGCAATACACGAGGTGCATCCGTGTGGGATTTGAACACACCAACCGGCTTACCCGACTGGATCATAAGCGTCTCGTCTTCGTTCAACTCACGCAAGCTCTTCAAGATAGCATCGAACGATTCCCAGTTCCTCGCCGCTTTTCCGCGCCCGCCGTAGACGATCAAGTTATCCGGGTCAAACGCCACATCCGGGTCGAGATTGTTCTGTATCATTCGATACGCGGCCTCGATAAGCCAGTTTTTGCAGGATAATTCGGTTCCTGTTGGGGATCTTACCTCTCGCACCATAATTTGCCTTTTAACAATGTTGTATATTTAATGCTAAACTGCTTGAGCACACACATATGTGCATTCTCTTACTTTTTCCAATTCTCACCATGAAAAAATCAACCGTAAAACATCTTGCCATTGCCTTTACTTTGCTCTCAACCCTGTGTGTCTCAATTATTTGCGGCCAGCAACGTGGCGTAACAGCTTCAGTAGAAGCAGACGGTGTTTCAAGTTCCGAACAGGAAAGCCGTCTTTTAAGCTACACGGTCCTAAATCAACCGGTAAATGATCTCGCTTACTCTTCAACGCAAAGCCTTCTCTATGCAAGCGTTCCCAGTACCGGCGGTATGTATGGCAACTATATTATCGCAATCAATCCAATGACCAGACAAATTACCGGTGGTGTTTTTGCCGGTAGTGAACCTAATAAACTCGCAATGTCGAGTGACGAACAATTTTTGTATGTCGGACTGGATGGTGGGGCAGCAATTCGACGCGTTGTGCTTGATTCGATGACGACAGACCAAATGTTCAGTCTAGGCTCAGGTAGCAATGGGGCCCATTATCCCGAAGACATCGCTGTGATTACGGGACAACCCAACGTTATTGCGGTCTCACACAGAAATTTGTGCTGTAGCCCTCGTCATGAAGGCGTCGCCATATACGACAACGGTGTTCGACGTCCGAGCATGACCACGGTCAAGAGCAATAATGAAATAGAGACAGGCGATGACGGAAGCACGCTCTATACCTATAACAACGAAACCTCAGATTTTACATTTAGGCGAATGCTTGTAGATGCAAATGGAGTTTCAACGATCTCGAGTTTTCAGAATTCGTTTGGGGCGTATAGTTTGGAGATCCGGCATTCGACCGGGCGCGTTTATGCCAATAATGGGCGGATCATTGACGCAACTACTGGTTCACCAGTTGGCATTTTCGCCCTAGGGGGTTCTGCCAATGGGTTGGTTATTGATATCGCAAATTACCGGGCTCTATTTGTGATCGGCAACACATTGAAAGGCTTTAACTCAGACAATTTCCAGCCCACAGGGAGCGTCACCTTACCGGACTCAGTCCACACAAAAGCAAGATTGATCCGCTGGGGCCGCCACGGCATTGCATACAGAATTTCTAATGGCAATCTGGCCATCGCAGAAACTGCCCTTGCGACGCGTAAATTGGAGCGATAGCTCACTGCGTTTGTCGTGCCGCCGCATCAAGTTTGAGTCACTATTTGCACCTGTTCTCGGTTTTCTCTATCCTTAATTGCATTGTGAAAGGAGAAGAATATGAGACGTGTGCTTCAATTTGCTTTTTGTGTTGTTTTATCCGTAATGATGCCAATATTAGTAGCCGCTCAGAAAACAATAGACCCGCTAAAGCCGCAGTATGACGCTGAACTCGCGAAAAGGCTCGGTGGCGACGAGCGCGGGATGAAAATGTACGTACTGTGCATCCTAAAGACCGGCCCAAAGGATGGCGATTTTAAGGGGAAAGAGCGTGAAGATATTTTCGCAGGGCATATGTCGAACATCGGCAAGCTGGCTGAAGAAAAAAAGCTCGCGGTGGCGGGGCCGTTCGTCTCTCCTAACGAGAAGGGCTATCGCGGGCTCTACATATTTAATGTGACAACGCTCGAAGAGGCAAAAACGATCGTTGAGACGGATCCGACCGTTAAAGCCGGTATACTGATTCCCGACATGAGTTTGTGGTATGGCTCTGCCTCGTTAATGGCGACGCCTGATATCCACAAGACCATCGTTAAGCCAAAACCCTAGATGATCCAAGCCGAACTCATAATACATAACGCCGGACAGCTCGTGACCTGTGCTTCCGGCGGTAAGCCAAGGCGTGGTGCGGAGATGCTCGACGTTGGCATTATTGATCATGGTGCCGTTGCTATTGCCGCTGGCAAGTTTGCCGGTGTCGGCACGTCGGCGGAGATCCTGCGCGACTTTCAAAGCGACGAGGTGATCGATGCTGACGGACGTGTTGTTTGCCCTGGTTTTGTCGATCCGCATACACATATTGTTTACGCGGGCGACCGTTTGAATGAGTTTGAGCTAAAAATAAAAGGTGCGGAGTATCTTACGATACTGGCGAATGGCGGCGGGATAATCTCGACGGTTAAAAGGACAAGGGAAGCGTCGGTCGAATCGCTTGTAAAGCAAAGCATGGCTCGTCTCGATAAGATGCTGGCTTGCGGTACGACGACGTGCGAGATCAAAACAGGTTACGGACTCGATATCGGGACCGAGCTAAAGATGCTTGAGGTTATCGCGGAGCTTGATCATATGCATCCGATCGCCATTGTGCCCACTTTTCTCGCCGCTCACGCCGTGCCGCCGGAATATAAAGCCGATCCCGATAAATACGTTGATCTGATCTGTGACACGATGTTATCGGCGGCTTGGGAATGGTACTCATCGTCAGAATTCCAAGGACGTATGCCTTTCTTTTGCGACGTATTTTGCGAAAACGGAGCGTTTTCTCCCGACCAGACACGGCGTATCTTGGAGAAGGCAAAAAGTCTTGGCTTTGGGATTAAGGCACATGTCGATCAATTTACTAACCTGGGCGGTGCGAGGCTCGCGATCGAGATGGGGGCGACTTCGATAGATCATCTGGATGTGATATCGGATGAAGAGATCGATCTGCTTGCTAACCGCGAGACTATCGGTATGGTCATACCCACCGAAAATTTCAACGCCGGCAAAACGCAGTACGCTGACGCACGAAAACTAATTGATACTGGCTGTGCGATTGCACTCTCGACCAATTATAACCCCGGCTCTGCTCCGTGCCCATCGCAGCCTATGGCGATGGCGATATCGTGTCGATATCAAAAGCTGCTCCCTTGCGAGGCGTTAAATGCCGCGACGATAAACGCGGCCCACGCGATCGGGATCGGGGATATGGTTGGTTCGGTCGAGGTAGGCAAACGGGCAGACCTTACTATCTTTGAAACCAGCGACTATCGTCAAATATCCTACGAGTTTGGCGGTGACCTGGTCGCTGCTGTCTATTGCGGCGGTGTTGCCGTCTGAATCTTCACTCCATTTTGTGCTAATCTCTGATTGTTTATGGCCTCTGAGATCATCATCGACGGCGAGAGCCTTACGTTCGAACAAGTCATAGCCGTCGCATACAGCAGACCCGGCGAACCACGTGTCGTCATATCCGATAACGCAAAAACTGCCGTTGATCGTTCTGCTGACGCAGTTCAAACACTGATTGATCGCGGCGAGATCGCGTATGGCATCACCACCGGCTTTGGTGCGTTCAAAGACAAAATAATCAGCCGAGCAGAGGTCGAGCAGCTACAACGAAATATCGTGGTCAGCCATGCGGTTGGTGTGGGAAAGCCATTTGACGTGCCTACAACACGGGCGATCATGCTCATCCGTGCGAATACGCTCGCACGCGGATTTTCCGGCATTCGGCTTTCCACACTCGACTTAATCCTCGAATTCCTCAATCGCGGCGTTCATCCAATAATCCCGGAAAAGGGAAGTCTCGGTGCCAGCGGTGATCTTGCACCTCTAGCTCATTTCGCTTGCGTAATGATCGGCGAGGGTGAGGCGGAATACAACGGTGAGACACTGCGAGGAGCAGATGCGTTAGCAAAGGCCGGGCTCTCGCCTGTAACGCTTGCGGCAAAGGAGGGCCTCGCGTTGACCAATGGCACGACTGTGATGACCGCCGTTGGCCTCATTGAGACTGTAAAGGCACGAAAGCTCTCTGAGCTTGCCGACGTGAGCGGCTGCCTTAGCCTTGAGGCATTGCACGGCACGACCTCGGCTTTTGACGAACGCATCCATGCCGTCCGCCCGCACCCGAGGCAGATCGAGTGTGCTGCAAATTTACGCTCGATCCTTGCTGATAGCGAGTTTGTCCGTGAATTTGACCCGTCAAATGTGCAGGATGCCTATACGCTCCGGTGTATGCCGCAGGTTCATGGCGCCTGTCGCGACGCTGTGCTTTATGCCGAATGGCTGCTGAAACTGGAACTAAATGCCGTCACCGACAACCCGCTCATCTTTGTCGATGGCGAGAATATTGAGGTCATCAGCGGAGGTAATTTTCATGGCGAGCCGTTGGCGTTGGCATTCGATTATCTGACGATCGCGTTGACTGAGCTCGGAAACATTTCGGAACGACGCATAATGCGGCTGACTGATGAAGCGTCTAACGCTCACATCCTGCCGCCTTTTCTTACGGAATGTGGCGGGTTGAACTCGGGATTTATGATCATCCAGTACACTGCGGCAGCACTTTGCACTGAAAATAAAGTACTCGCCCATCCGGCCAGCGTCGATACTATACCGAGCTCAGCAAATGTCGAGGATCATGTATCTATGGGAGCGACGGGTGCGCTAAAGCTGCGGCAGGTGGCAGAGAATCTGGAGACGATACTCTCGCTAGAGTTGATGTGTGCGGCACAGGGGGTGGATTTTCGTAAAAAAGTGCTCGGTGCCGACAAAAAACTTGGCAACGGCACCCGAGATATTTACAATCGTATCCGGTCGGTAGTTCCGTTTATTGAAAAGGACGAATATCTAAAGCACCACATAGAAGCCGTTCGTGCCATCGTCGCGGCGATCAAATAAACCATGGTAAAAATACCGCGATCCGTTTTATGCTGCTACGTGCTGGCTTTTGCTTTAGTAAGTTGCGGCTCCGCGTCTCAGCAAGTAAACACGTCTAAAATTGATATGCCTGAAAGCGAGCAAAAGCGGGTTTTCTATAAGAATTTACCAAAGGGTTTTGCTATGCCGACGAATGATGCAGAAAGTCTGCTTCTAAGAGAATACGGCTCGGTCTATGTCGCTCGCGGCGGAGCAACGCCACCGGTCAGGATCGTGTTCAGAGACGAGGCCGATGTCGCGGCATTTCAAGCTGGGTTGAAAAGATCGTCAGAAAACATTGGCGGCACGCCGGTTGAATTACAAGCCTCAGCAATGAAAGCCTTGCTCGAAGCCCGTGCAGAGGCACAAAAGAATAGACTCTCGATCTCGCCACGCGGTGCGGATTCGGCGAGGCGTGGATACGAACAAACGGTCACTCTATGGGCGAGCCGAGTAAATCCAGGTTTTACCTATTGGGTTGGTAAGGGCCGCGTTACCAAATCTGAAGCAAATCGCATTAAAGCCCTCTCACCATTTGCTCAAGTGCCTGAAATACTACGACTCGAACAGGACTATATCTTTTTCGCCAAATCTCTCGACAAATCCATCATCTACTCCGTCGCCCCTCCGGGGACATCGCAGCATCTGTCAATGCTGGCGCTTGATGTGAAAGAATTTGATAATGCTCGAATGCGGGAGATACTGGCAAAGCACGGGTGGTATCAGACTGTTACGTCGGACCTGCCGCACTTTACATATCTTGGGGTTGATGAATCTGAATTACCGAAGCTTGGTTTGAAACAGGTGACGAATAGCGGGCGTGTGTTCTGGGTTCCTGACATTTGAAATCTCAATCTCAAATTTCAAATCTGAGCGAAGCGAATGGTACACCCGGCAAGATTCGAACTTGCGACCCTCTGATTCGAAGTCAGATACTCTATCCAGCTGAGCTACGGGTGCGTAGACCAAAATTGATTTTATGAGGTGGGAGCCTCATTTGCAAATACGAACCGTTTTCTAGCTGCCCTGTAATGTTCGTATGTGCTTGACGATCGCTTTTACCTGATCGGCGGTTAGTTTGTCTTTGAATGCCGGCATTCCGTCGTCGGGAAAGCCATTGTTGATGTACCCGACAAATTTCTCGTCCGCTTTCGCTTTCATTTTTTCGGTGGTTATGTCATCCGGGTTGATTGACTTGCCCTCGATGGTCACTTTGCCGCCCTTGCCGCTGTCTTTGTGACAGATCATACAGTTAGCCGCATACAACTCTTTTCCCATCGCGGTCTCGTCAACCGGTGCGGGCGTCGCGGGTGCGGCCGCATTTTGATTTGCTTTTGGTGCGGTATTATTTGCAACCGGTGTATTAGCGGCTTGTCCGCAGGCGGCGATAAAGATCGCGGCGGTCGCGGTGATGAGGGTAAGTTTTAGATATTTCATTCTACGGGTCTCCAGAAAATTTGAATTAAGCCAGCGAAAAGTTTAACTTATGTTCAGTTCAATCCAAAATATCTCGTTAGTGCATCCATTATGAAAAGACTTGTATTCGTCGCGGCCGCAGTTATTATCCTTTCGATCAGTTCGTTTACCCAAGGCAACGCCACAAAGTTGACCATTCCCGGGCTCAAAGCCGAGGTAACCGTCATGCGTGACGGGCGGGGAATTCCGTATATTGAGGCAAAGAACGACGCCGATCTGTATTTTGCCCAGGGCTACATTACCGCCAGCGACCGTCTGTGGCAGATGGATCTGATGCGGCGTGTTGCGCGCGGAGAGACGGCTGAGCTTTTTGGACAACAGGCTCTCGAAGGCGACAAGCGCTGGCGGAGATTCGGTTTTGCGGAATTAACAGAAACGGCAGCGAAGAATACGACTGGTGAGCCGCGTGTCGCGATGGAGGCATACGCCAGCGGTGTAAATGCTTATATTGCCACTCTCGATGACAAAAACATGCCGGTCGAATTTAAGATATTGCAATACAAGCCGCGTGCATGGACGACGGCCGATTCTCTAGTGATCGGAGCAGTGCTTGCCGATGCCTTGAGTAACACGTGGCAGATGGACATGCTGCGGCAACAGCTTTCGGTGGTTTCAAAAGAAAAGGTCGCCGACTTGACCAACCCCGTGACCCCCTATGATGTCGTACTTTACGGCAAAGACACGACGCCAACGACAGTTGCAGCGGCAGTTGGTACTCATCCGGTTTCATCCGAGATATTGGTGTTGGCCCAGAAAGACGAAGATCTCCGCAAAGACTCGCTAGAGATGGTCGGGCTTTATGCCGAGGACCTTGCGGCGAGTAATAATTGGGTCATCTCCGGCAAGCGGACGGCTGACGGCAAGGCAATGCTTGCGAACGACCCGCATTTGTCGCCGACGGCTCCAGGTGTTTGGTATCTTGCATCGATCCATAGCCCCAATGTTCATGCGGCGGGCGTTTCCATCCCCGGGATGCCCGCGATCATAATCGGTCATAACGAGAACGTTGCGTGGGGAATGACAAACGTCGGCCCTGACGTGCAGGACATTTATCTCGAAACGGTCGAGGGCGATATGGCGAGCGGCACGGCCAAAGTTCGCACGCCGACCGGCGTTGAAACCCTAAAAACTCGAAAGGAAAAGATAAACGTTCGCGGCAATCTGCTCAAACCTGATATGTCGCCGGTCGATCTCGACGTGTACGTGACCAACAACGGCCCCATAGTGTTGACAGATGCCGGCAAGAGCTACTCGCTAAAATGGACGGGGCTCGATCCTAAGAACCTTGATCTCAGTACGTTTTTCAAACTTAACCGTGCAGGGAATTGGCAGGAGTTTCAAAACGCGCTGAAGGGCTATGGCGGCTCGACGCAAAACTTTATCTACGCCGACCTGAAAGGGAACATAGGCTGGTACGCGGCGGGACAGATCCCGATTCGCCGTAAGGGCGATGGTTCACTGCCGTACGACGGAGCTTCGACGGATGGCGATTGGACGGGTATGATCCCGTTTGCCGAGCTGCCGCATTTGTACAATCCACCGTCGGGTTTTATCGTCACGGCCAACCAGCGTATCGCTGGCACCGCCTATAAATACCAGCAGATGAACCGCGTGTATGGATCGAATCGTGCCCGCAGGATCTATGACCTGCTTTCCATGAACAAGAAAGTATCGATGGACGATTCCCGCGATATCCAGCATGACGTCTACAATTGGTCGCATTTACTGTTTGCCAAGGCAATAGTTGCGGGTGGTTTTGCATCGGCTGATACAATCGGGGTATTAAAAGATTGGGACGGTAAGATGACCGCCGACAGCCGCGGTGCAGTTCTCGCAAATGAAATACGCAACTGCGTAAACAGCAAGATAGCTGACGATAATAAACCGGTTCCCGCCGTGCTTATCAATGCGAGGATATTTGACCTCGCGGTTCGGGAACAGCCCGCCCGCTGGCTCCCTTCGGCTTACAAAACATACGGCGAGCTTTACAAAGCCTGCGACGCGAGTGTGCGAACGAGTCTCGCGGCCAATAAAACATACGGCAGCGATCCGGCCGGTTGGGTTTGGGGCAAAACCTCTATGTCGCGTTTTGGGCATCAACTCGCCGCTGCTCCTCTTATCGGCGGCCAGTTCGCCACGCCAAATATCGGCATCGCGGGCAGCGGCTTTACGCCAAACGTCGGTTCCGGCGTCTCAATGCGTCTGATCGCGTCACCCGGCAACTGGGACGCCACCCGCCACGTCATCCCGCTCGGCCAGTCCGGCGACCCCAGATCACCGCATTACAAAGACCAATTCGAATCCTGGCGCACCGGCACACCGTCGATCTTCCCATTTAGTAAGGCTGCCGTTACCGCCGCCGCAATAGAAACGTGGGTTCTGAGCCCGAAATAATTCGCGAGAAGTATAAATGCGCGATCATATTGGTTTGTAGTTGACAACCTCCTAGCGTTTCGCTAGACTCCGCTTAACAATTTAGTTAGGGGAGTAGATCCCTCTGTTTATTCAGAGGTCCACGACATCGTCAATACGTTCGCATAAATAGCCAAGCGAACCGGTGCGTTGGGAAATTTCGAGACCTTTTGCGGCTTTAGTCTGCAAGAGGTCTTTTTGTATTTGCAGACTCAAACCAGAAAGGAGTATGCGAATGAATAATTTCTTAATGCACGGCATAACTGAATATCGAAATCAATCTAATAGAGAGCAACAATTCAACGGCTATGCCCGACGTATCCGCAACCTGTTGCAACTTAGCGGCTCAACAAACGAAGATTCATTTTTGCAAATGTTGACACCCATGATCGAGGTCGCGTGGGTAGATGGAAAGATTGGAAGGCCCGAACAGAACGCAATCCTAAAAGCGGCGGAGTCATACGGGCTGTTACGAGATGACGCGAATTTTGTCGAGATAATGGAGAGGCTTTCGACTCGGCCTCACACTGCGACGATCGAACGTTGGTGGGCCGGTATTGCCGAGGTGCTTTACGCTCTGCCGTTCGGTCAGACTGCGGCTATCTCGTCGCTGATGCTGGAGCAAACGCGCTATGTCGCCGACCTTGGTCAGAAACAGATATTCGGAATGTGGCGCGGACACTCGAGCGGCGGGGACGAGCAAATCAAGGTCGAAGAAACGGAAAAGCGATTGTCCCGTTTGGAAACAAAAGAATCACTACCGACTTCCACGTCCAGCAAAAACGGCATCGCCGACCATCTCAAAATGCTCCCGCTTGTAAAGGTC
>JBGTII010000057.1:0-3776 GCA_041745735.1 Pyrinomonadaceae bacterium
CTGACGGTCGATCAGTGGGTCGAAAAGTTTGAGGCGATGAAAGCGGCGGGCGACCCGATGCTGCTTTGCACATGGGTCGGCGGTGAGCCGCTTGTTCGCAAAGAGCTTATTGACGTTGGCCGTAAATACTTCAAATACAACACGATTGTCACAAATGGCACGATGGAACTACCCGATTGGACGGACTGCACTTGGGTAATTTCAATCGACGGCACCGAAGAAGCATTTGCCAAAATGCGGGCGCCCGGAATCTATCAAAAAATTAAAGAAAACGTGCTACGGCATCCCGATCTGAAAATTCAGATCTCGTGTGTTCTGACCAGCCTGACCGTCGATTGTATTGAAGATCTAATTGTCGAATGGGGCCCGCTGGCTCGCGGCGGCATTATTTTTGATTTCTTTACGCCGGTCAACAAGCTCGACGAGGCCCTGTGGCTTAATTGGGAAACCCGCGACCGTCTCATCGACGACCTCAAAGCCTTAAAACGTAAATATCCGGGCGTAATTAATATGCTCGATTCGACGCTTGACCTGATGAAATCACAAAATTCTAGAAAGGTCACGGATAATTGCCTGTTCAAAGAAAAAGCCTTTACGCTCGGAGCCGATGGCAAGCCCAAAGGCAAATGCATGATGGGCGACAACGCCGCTTGCGATAAATGCGGCTGCGTCGTGCCGTTTTATATGGCGACGATGAATTCGCCGCGTTTGCTGGCGAAAGAGGCGTTTAAGAAAGCCGTAGGCCGAAACTAGAGCCGGCTGTCTAATCTGTTTTTGTATTACCGCACGCAGGTTGTAGGCGTGCGTTCCTGTTTATGAACAGTCTGGTTTTTTCAAACATGCTCCACCGTCCGGCCCGGACGGCGGTCAGTATTATTGGCATCGGCATTGGTATTTTGCTGATCATTGTTACCGTTGGCTTGGCGAACGGTAGCTTGCGTGAGCGTGCGCAGCGTGAAGCGAATGTCGGCGCCGAGATAATGTTTCGCCCATCCGGCAGCATGGGGCTGACCGGCTCGGACGTGCTGAGATTGCCGGTGTCGATGGGGCCTGATATCGAAAAAGTGGATGGAGTCGCGGCTGCGGTGCCGATCGGGCAGAATAGTGTTTCAACAAAAGAGGGGCTCACCGGAAGCCGTCTGGTAGATGGCGTCGAGTGGGAAAAGTATGCGGCGGTCGCGGGACTGCAGGTCACGCGTGGGCGAAGATTCGTTGAAGGCAAGGACGAATTGATGAGCGACAGCGCGTGGCTGGCGACGCGTAAAGAGAAGATAGGCGACAAATTGAGCGTTTATGACCGCGATTTTGAGATCGTCGGCACGTACGAGCCTAGTGCAGGTGCGAGAGTGAAAATACCGCTGTCGACCATGCAGACACAACTTGGGGTCGAGGGTAAAGCGTCGGCGTTTTTGGTAAAAGTAAAAGAAGGTTTTACGCCGCAGACTGTCGGCGACAACCTGCACGCCAAATTTCCCGACGGCCAGATCATCCTTACTAGCGAACTCGAAGAGTTGTATATGCAGGGCGTTCCCGCGTTAAATGTGTTCCTAAATGTCGTCATCGGTGTCGCAGGTGCCATCTCAGCGCTCATCATTTTGCTGACGATGTACACGACGGTTACCGAACGAACGCGCCAGATCGGCGTGCTGAAATCGCTCGGCATGTCTAAAACAAGCATTGCGTGGACCATCGTGCAGGAGGCATTGATGCTCAGCTTCGGCGGCATCGCTTTTGGGGTAATCGCGACGGTGGGGCTGCAATACGCATTTGCAAAATGGACAACTCTGACTGTCTCGATCGATCCTTCGCTAGTGGGAACTATCGTTGTGGTCGGCCTGATGAGCGGTATGATCGGGGCTCTGTATCCGGGCTTACGTGCCGCTCGTCTCGATGCAGTTGAGGCACTCAATTACGATTAAACACCCTCAGTCATCCAGTAAAAAGGCGTCGAACTGGAGTTGTAGTTAATGCATCAAAGCTCCATAACGAGGACAAAAATTTGATCTTGATCGGTACAACCTCCCGACGTTAAACCCTTAAAGTAAATCGCGATAACAGTTGATGAGTTTGAGTTTCCTCCAAAATAAAACAGAACGCCTCAACCTGTCTGCCCTAGCTGTGTTTATAGCAGCTTTCGCCGTTTTGTCGGTCGTGAGTGCTCAGACCGTTGCAGAGCCCGCAAGACAGACAGCCGCCGCGGTTAACGACACCCCAGATTTTCGTGTTGAAAAAATACCCGTAGCAGGGGGCGCCGAGATCATCACGATCTTTGCGCGAAAGGACAGTTTTAGTGATGGTATGCCTGACGGGTCGTCGGAGATGCCGCTTTTGAGCGTCATGCGGGATACGCTCGGTGACGACCGGCCTGAAAATGACCGTCTGAGATACGTTTGGGTACATTCCTATACAAGAGCCTCATTTTGGCAAAAAGCCGCCGCCTTGGTTCCAGGCCTCTACACGCGAACGACAAATAACAAAAATATCGGCACGGCTCCGCCACCGCCTGTGCTTGATATGAATCACAACCACAATCCCGTCTGGGGGCAGGTTCTTTGGGTCGTATTCAAAAAGATGATCTTGGGTTCGATGGGCGTCGGCCCTAAGGCGTCTGTGCTCCAATATCGGCAAAATGCTGAGGATAACAGACGCACATCGGTCGCCAAGGCCCTGACCGTATTGTCCCTATTTGAGTCAGTCGCGGGTGAAAAGGTCTTGAGCGACGCTGAGTCGAGGGACATCCAGGCAAGATTATGGCTGACAGATAAGACCTTAGGCGTGCTAATGCCGGACGAGGAGTTAAGTCGCGTTTACGACACTGAGATCGTAAGGAAACGCAATACTCGCGGCCGTAATTGGGAACTCTTGCGGCAATATTCCGAAGCTCAGGGCCTGTATTTTGAGCCAATGGAAATGCCGGACGGCATAGCACGACACGCGACTGTTTGGATCGCCGCAGAAGATCTTGCCGAAAATAAAGGACGCAAATTTGACCGACGGTTTTTAAATATCAAAGACCCGTGGAACGACGCTAAACTTGCAAATTGGAACGGCTACACACAGGTGAAATGGTTTGACGACGACGGCCGTATCGTCGTGCCTAATACGGCGAATGCCACACCCAAAACATTGATCCCGCTGGCGTTGTATGGCCTCGACAACCCTAAAATACCTACGATCCTGGTTGATTTTCGCGACACCCGTAATGCGAAGAGGCGCGAGATGTCGCGGCGTATCCTTACCGATCTGGCGGACAATGTGATCTCGTTTTCGCCTTTTGGCAGCATCCCACTTTTTCTTGGCAAGTTCTTATATGACCTTGTCACCGGCCGACGCGGTATAGATATGAATCAGGCTTCGCGATTAAGGTCGTATGCCCAGTTAAAGATGCTGCTTTCGCTCGACGCTACGCTCGATACAAATTTTCGTAACGAGATCGCGAACCGTCTCGAAAAAGTGTCGCTAAATCCGCTCGAGAACGATCTAGCCGTCGAGTCCGATATTGCGCGTAAACAGTACAGTAACTTGATCGAATATGCGAAAAAGACGGATGGTCTTCCGGCACTGATCGACCGTGACAGACGCACAGAGATGGTCAAGCTAGCACATTCGAAAAAGCGTAGAACGCTCTTTACCATCGGTCGCTTCGTTTCGTTAGGGCTTTACACACATCGTGAAAAGGCGACGTCCGAAATGCTTGCCAAGCTGGACGTTAGGCGGCAGCTTAATTATTACGAAAGAATGTTGAACGAAGTAGCCTTTCGATCTGCAAAGCCGGA
>JBGTII010000058.1:0-15886 GCA_041745735.1 Pyrinomonadaceae bacterium
GGATGACGTCGGCATTGGTGCGCCGATTATTATCAAGCCCGATCGCACCCTCAGTTTTATTTGCCCCACAGCCGACATCTAGGATCTTGGTCATTGGTAATCAAAATAACAAGAATAGAACGCGGATGAAAGCGGATCTCACGGATTTGCACCGATGAATATTTCGATTGACCGTGTAAATCCGCTTTATCCGTTAGATCTGCGTTCTATTCTTTCGTTCCGAAAGATAAAAATGCCACAACAGCCTCGCAGCGACCGAACGGAACGGTTTCCATTTTTCAGCCATCACGATAAATTCATCCGAGCCAGGCCGTTTATCTGCACCGGTCAATTTTTGATACGCCGCATGTAACGCAATATCGCCGCGGGGCATCACGTCCGGCCGGAGCATCGCCATTAGCAGATATACATCGCTCGTCCATTCGCCAACGCCTTTCAGCTTGATAAGCTCAGCCTTGACCTCATCGTCAGGCAATTTATTCAGACTATCGAGATCGATTTGTCTATTGATTATCGCCTCGGATAAATGCCGTGCATATGCAGTCTTTTGACGACTGAAGCCGATAGTTTTGAGTTCCATGTCACTGACCGCAAGTAAATTCGCAGGGGTTACATCGCCAATGTGGACCGCTAATTTGTCAAAACATGCCTTTGCAGACGCGAGCGAGACTTGCTGTTCAAGAATAATATTTAGCAACGTCCCAAACCCCGTCGGACGATCCCACAACGGCGGCGGGCCGTAAGTACTGTAAACAAACGCCATTTCCTCATGCTCCTGCGACAACGCAACGCACGCACGCTTGATCTGACGATTGTCGAGAGGCTTTATCATCCTTTTTGCTGAGGCTTGGTCCACCTTGGTCCATCTTGGTCCACCTGGTCCGGACCGGACCAGGAATTGGTGACGATTAGTTACCAATCTTTTTGATCTCTTCAACAGAATTCGGATTTTCGAGTGCCGAGAGATCGCCGGGGTCTTCGCCAAGATAGGCCGACCGGATGACACGGCGCATTACTTTGGCGTTGCGAGTTTTTGGTAAGGCGGAGACGAAATGTATTTTCGATGGCGCCAGCGGTTTGCCCATATCGCGGGCGACGAGCTCGCGAAGCTCGGTCGCCAATTTCGAATTTCGAATTTCGAATTTCGAATTCTCGTCGGCATTTGATTCGATATTCGATATTCGATATTCATCATTCAGCACTGCGAACGCCACCATCGCCGTGCCTTTCATCTCGTCTGGAACGCCGATGACGGCGGCTTCGGTGACGAGCGGGTGGGCGACGAGCAGGCTTTCGACCTCGGCGGGGCCGACGCGTTTGCCGGCGACTTTTAGCGTGTCATCTGAGCGGCCGAGGATGAACCAGTGGCCGTCTTTGTCACGCATCGCAAAATCGCCGTGGACCCAAATATCTTTGAACCGCCGCCAATAGGTGTCGAGATAACGTTCCTTTTCCTGCCAAAAACCGCGTGCCATGCCGATCCAAGGCTGTTTGATGACGAGCTCGCCAACCTTGCCAGGGCCAACAGGCTTGCCGTCGTCGTCCAAAATATCGACATCCATTCCCGGACACGGAGCGGGGAATGAGCAAGGCTTGATCGGCAGCAGCGGATTGCCCATCAATATGCCGCCCGATATCTCGGTGCCGCCGCTGTAGTTGATGATCGGCAGTTTGCTGTCGCCGACTTTTTCAAATAGCCACCACCACGGAGCCGGATTCCATGGCTCGCCGGTCGAGGCAAATGCACGCAGGGAACTGAGATCGTGCTTTTTTGGCAGGTCGTCGCCGCAATTTGAAAGCGCGCGTATGAGCGTCGGCGAGATGCCGAGTATCTCAACCTTGTGCGTCGCGCAAAATTCCCACATACGATCCGGCTGCGGATAGTCCGGGGCACCGTCGTAAATACAGATCGTCGCCCCGTTTATCAACGCCCCGTAGATCAGCCAAGGCCCCATCATCCAGCCGATGTCTGTGTACCAAGATATCCGCGTCCCCTTACCGACATCCGTCCCAAACGCCATATCCTGCGCCGCCTTGATCGGAAAACTCGCATGCGTATGAGCGATCCCCTTAGGCTTGCCGGTCGTGCCGGAGGTGTAGAGGATAATGAGCGGGTCTTCGGCGGAGGTTCTTTCGAGCGGTTCACCTTGGAAGTGATCGCTCCATGACGTCAAATCGTCAAACTCCATGAATTTGTCTGAAGCGACTCGATCGGGAAGGTAGTCAATTGTTTTGTTAGAAACAAAAACGTGTCTGACCGAAGGGCAATGCGACACCGCTTCTACTGCGACATCAAGTGCGTTAAAGAACTTTCCACGGCGACTGAAGCCGTCGCATGTGAACAATCCCGCCGCTTCTACAGCATTGAGGCGGCTTGCTATAGCTTCCACTCCATATCCAGAAAACACAGGAACGGCAATGGCCCCAATTCTATTAATTGAGAGCAATGCAATGATTGTGTCAACAATCATCGGAAGATGAATACCAATCGCGTCGCCCTTTTGGAATCCCAAGGCGCGTAAACCTCGAGAGCACAACTCAACTTCTTTCAGAATCCACCAGTAAGGCAAGGTTGCAGTCTGGCCTTCCTCGCCCTCCCAGATCACCGCCGGCTGATTTTTCATCTCGTCCGTCTGCCAGCGGTCGAGGCACATTTCGGTGATGTTGAGGCCGGCTCCGCTGAGCCACTTTGGAAACTCAATTCCGTCCGTCGTGTCGAGCAGCTTTTCGCATGGCGGGTCAAATTTGATGTCGAGGAAATTGATGACCTCTTCGGTAAATTTTTCGACATCGTTTATCGAATATGCGTAAAGCTCATCCCAAGTCGAAACGCCTACCTGACGCATGAATTTTGTAAGCTGCGCGCGTTCAATGACATCGGGCGTCGGCGTCCAGGCGATGGGTTGATCTTCGAGGAGGTTTTGGTCGTTCATAAGGAAGTTGAAACCACAGATTAACACAAAAGAATTTAGCCACGAATGTCACGAATAGCACGAATAAAAGTCATTCGGATTCGTGTCATTCGTGCAATTCGTGGCAAAATATCCGAAATGACTGAGCAAGAAACGAGTATAGGGTTGCCGGGAAATCTGTTTGCGGGCAAGACGGCGATCGTCACCGGGGCTTCGCGTGGCGTCGGGCGTGCGACGGCGTTGCGGCTGGCTGAGGGCGGGGCGAATGTTGTCGTCAATTATCTGAGCAGTGACATCGAGGCCCAAGACACGGTCGATCTTTGCATTAACAAAGGCGTCGGGGCGATATCGGTGCAGGCGGACGTGTCGGAGTTTACCGGTGCGCAGAAAATTGCGAAAGAGACGATCGACCGTTTTGGCGGCATCGATCTGCTCGTTTGCAATGCCGGTGTCTGGGACGGAGCCCCGATCGAGGACATGAGCGAAGAGCTTTGGAACAAGGTCATCAATACTAATCTCAAATCCGCCTGGGCGATGACAAAGGCCTGTGTGCCCGCGATGAAAAAACAGCCATCGGGTGCGATCGTGATGGTCTCATCGACCGCAGGGCAGCGCGGTGAGGCAAATTATTCAAACTACGCTGCGTCAAAAGGCGGGCAGATATCGTTTACAAAAGCCCTCGCGAGCGAGCTCTGCCCCAAGATCCGCGTTAACGCGGTCGCTCCCGGCTGGATCGAGACGGCCATGGTCCGGCCGGCCTTCGAAGACAAGGAATACGAAAGCAGCGTGATCGATTCCATACCGCTCAAACGAATCGCATTAACCGATGACGTCGCTCTGTCGATCTGCTTTTTACTATCCGACTGGTCACGCCATATTACTGGCGAGATCCTCAACATCAACGGCGGTGCAGTTCTCTGCGGGTAAGAAAATTAGCCCCGAATTACACGAATATCACGAATTATTTTCTTTTGATTCGTGTAATCCGTGTAATTCGTGGCAAAATCTTTTCCTGTGGGCGAAAAATTGCACCCGACAGTGATGAAATTTGGCGGAACGTCGGTCGGTGACGTTGCGGCATTTGAGCGTGTTTTTCACGTTGTTTCGACGCAGATCGAACGGCATCCGGTCGTTGTCGTGTCGGCGATGACAAAGGTAACGGACGCTCTGCTCGGGGCGTTTGAGATGGCTAAAAAAGGTGATTTTGCTGAGGCTTACAGTTCGCTCGAACCTCATTTTGACCGGCACACTGCGGTTTCAACGCATTTCATCTCCGATGATAAGCCCAATGCATTTAGCGGTGAATTAGAATTTGCACGCGGCGAGCTGTCCGATCTGTTGATGCGTGTCACCCGCCGTTCGCTGCCGCTGCAAATGCTCAAGGACGCGATCGTCAGCTATGGCGAACAGCTTTCCTCGCGCTTGCTGGCGGAGGTTTTGAAGTCGAAAGGGGTTTCGGCACGACAGGTCGATTCACGGCGGTTGATTGTTACCGACGACGAATATGGTGCGGCAACGCCGATCATCGACGAGACAAATGACCTCGTCCGGCTCGAGCTTGAGCCGCTCATTGCGGGCGGCGAAGTGCCGATACTTGGAGGCTTTATCGCGGCAAACCGGGCGGGTGAAACGACCACGCTTGGACGAGGCGGCTCGGATTACTCGGCCGCTATCGTCGCCGCCGCTCTGCGGGCGAGCGAACTTCAAATATGGACGGACGTGACCGGTGTGATGACGTGCGACCCGCGAATTTGCAGCGACGCCCGCACCATTCCGGTTTTGTCTTACGAAGAGGCTGCCGAGCTTGCCTATTTCGGAGCCAAGGTTCTGCACCCAAAAACGATCAAACCGGCAGTCGATAACGCTATTCCCGTGCGTGTCTGTAACACGTTCGAGCCTAATGAAATTGGCACGATGGTGCTCGCTGACAGCGGCGAGACGCCGAATAAGATCAAGTCGATCGCGCACAAAAAGAACATCACGATCCTGCGTATTTCATCGGCAAGGATGCTCGGCAGCTATGGCTTTATGAGCGCCGTGTTTCAGGTGTTTGAGCGGTTTCGCACCGTGATCGACGTCATTTCGACATCCGAGGTCTCGATCGCCCTGACGCTCGATAACACTGCCGAACTGGACAAGATCGTTGCCGAACTCGAACGGCTGGGTGACGTCGAGATCGATCCCGGCTACGCCGTCATCTGCGTCGTCGGCGAAGGCCTGCGAGCCTCGACCGGCCTCGCCTCGACCGTCTTTTCGACTATCGAAGATGTCAACGTCGCCCTTATCTCGCACGGAGCCTCGAGCGTAAATCTGACATTTGTTATCAAAGAGGAATTTGCGGCGGATGTGATCAGACGACTGCATAAGGAGCTTTTCTGAAAATTGGCCACAGAGCAGACAGAGACCTCTGAGATATTGCTCCGTAATCTCGGTACTCTCGGTGGCTTACATAAAATGACTTTATTTGAACTCACAAAATCCTTGATGAACATCCCATCCGTTTCCGGCGACGAGGAAGCGGTGGGGTTCTATCTGCGCGATCATCTTGAATCAATAGGTTGGACGGTCGAACTCCAGCCCGTCTCGCAGACCCAAAACAACGTCATTGCATATTTGAACGACACACCACGCGTTTGGCTTTCGACGCACATGGACACGGTGCCGCCGTTTATTGCTCCAACGGAGGATGACGAGAAGATCTATGGTAGAGGTTCGTGTGATGCGAAGGGGATAATCGCCGCTCAGATCACCGCAGCAGAGGAGTTGAGGAGGGCAGGAGTAGAGGATATCGGACTCCTTTACACGGTCGAAGAGGAAAGAGCATCGACCGGGGCGAAGATCGCGAATGATCACCCGATAGCCGCGAAATGCGAATATCTGATAAACGGCGAGCCGACTGATAATGATCTGGCTATCGGTTCAAAGGGTGCTTTTCGGGCAAAGATCAAAACGACCGGCAAGGCCGCACATTCGGCTTATCCTGAGCAGGGCGATTCGGCTATCGAAAAGCTTTTGGATATTCTCGAAGACGTTCGGCCCACCAAGTTTCCGAACGACGATTTCTTTGGCGAGACGACCTGCAACATTGCGACTCTCGACGGCGGCATCGCCCTCAACGTCATCCCGCCCAACGCCGAATGCGGCATTCTCATACGACTGACGACGCCGATGGAACCGATACGCGACGCTCTCGAGAGCCTTATCCGCAATCGCGGCGAGCTCGAGATTTTGTCCTACAGCCTTCCGGTCAAGATGCTCGCAGTTGACGGATTCGAACAAAAGGTCGTGCGGTTCACGACCGATATTCCGCACCTCGGCAACTGGGGCCAGCCGTTGCTGCTCGGGCCGGGGTCAATACTTGTGGCTCATACAAAAGATGAATTTGTGTTGAAAAAGGATCTTGAAGATGCGGTTGATCTGTATGTTAATTTAGTTAAGAAGTTACTTAGTGATTAGTTGGAACAAAATGCGTATTTTGGTGATTACTTCCTTGCTGGTCGTGGGGTGTTCGTTACAAAATGAGACCGGGAATACGGGTGGATTGCCGACACCAAGTTCAACGCCTTTCAAACAGGTTACGCCTGTGCCGAGCCCGTCACCTCCCATCGTTTATCCAAAACTGAGGCTAAATTCCCGGCAAAAGAAATATCTTAACGAATCTTTTCCTTCCGATATCAGGAAGTTTTTTGAGAATGCGGATCTTCTTGAACTTTTAGCAGAAGTTGAGGTCGACGAATCCAGCGATGGAGATCCGCGAAGCTTCAATCCCAATCGAATTGTGGTTATCGGTAATTCGAAACAGAAACAAGAAATTCTCGATGCATTCTATTTTGATGCTGGGCATGAAGACAGCCCTGCTATTTGCTTTTCACCACACCATTCACTACGCGCAACAAAGGACGGAAAGGTGCTGGAGGTCGAAATCTGTTTCGAGTGTTCCAGATTTGAAGGCGCGGGTTCGCTTCAATCCGTTTCCGGTACGATCGTTCGTGATGGGCGACGTTCCGAGGATCTCTTCAATCGGATAGTTAATAATCAAAGCTCTAAGTACACACCATGAAAATTGCACTGATCGGCTACGGAGCGATGGGCAAACTCATCCACCGACTTGCCGAGGAAAAAGGACACGAGATAGCTGTCGTCATCGACGAAGCGGACGCTGGTTTGACTGCGTCTGAGTTTGCTGAAAAGCTGCGCGGCGTTGATGGGGCGATAGATTTCACGACTGCGGATGCTGTGCGTCGTAATGTCGAGGCGTGCGTTGCGGCTGGTGTGCCGCTCGTTGAAGGCACGACGGGCTGGAATGTCCAGCGAAGTGAAATAGAGCAGATAGTTAAGGAAGGAAACGGCGCAATCGTTTTCGGTGCTAATTTCTCGATCGGTGTAAATCTTTTTTACCGTATCGCGGATTTTGCTGCCGAACTCTTTGCCAAGGTTCCGGAATACGAAGCCTTTATCGAGGAACAGCATCATTCCCGAAAAATTGACAGCCCGAGCGGTACGGCTCTGAAGATAAAAGATGTAGTCTCAAAACATGTCGAGGTTGGCGACATCGCAGCGACGAGAGCAGGGAATATTCCCGGAACCCATCGCGTCGGTTTCGACGGCCCGGCGGATCAGTTATTACTCAAACACATGGCCCGCTCACGCGAAGGCTTTGCCGCCGGATCGATACTCGCCGCCGAGTGGATCGTCGGGAAGACGGGATTTTACGAATTCACAGATGTGATGGATGAAATTGTCGGAAAATGAAACCGCGAATAAAGGTCTGCTGCATCGCCAATGAACAAGAGGCCGCCGATGCGATCGCGTTTGGAGCGTCGGCGATCGGGCTTGTCGGTGAGATGCCGTCGGGGCCGGGGCCGATCTCTGACGAAGAGATCTATCGCATAGCTCAGACCGTCCCGCCGCCGATCGCGACGTTCTTGCTGACGAGCCAGCAGACCGCTCAAGCCATAATTGACCACCATCACCGTACCAAAACCAACACGATACAGATCGTCGACGAACTGACTGACCGTGCATATCACGAGATCCGCGAGGTTTTGCCGAGTGTGAAATTGGTGCAAGTAATACACGTTGTTGGCGAACCATCTGTCGATGAGGCCGCCGAACTTGGCGATCACGTTGACGCGATCCTTCTCGATAGCGGTAATCCGAGGCTCGCAGTTAAAGAACTCGGCGGTACGGGAAGAAGGCATGATTGGAGCCTTAGTCGGCGTATTGTCGAAACATGCGGCAAGCCTGTTTTTCTCGCAGGCGGCTTGAATGCCGACAACGTTCGCGAAGCGATCGAGACCGTTCAGCCCTTTGGCTTGGATATCTGCTCAGGCGTGCGGACACAGGGGAATCTCGATCTAAATAAACTCGAATCTTTCTTTGACGCGGTCAACTCAAATTAACCGACGGCCCGCTCCTATCGGGCGTGTTTCTGCCCCTCTTTCTGTGTTAATCTGTGAAATCGGTGTTAAAAAGTTATGACGATGAAAATTGACTGGATGCATGGTTGTGCGACGGCTTTGGTGACGCCTTTTTATAAGGACGGGTCGGTCGATGACGCGTGTTTTAAAAAGCTTGTTGGCCGGCAGATAAAGGGTGGGGTAAAGATACTCGTGCCGTGTGGGACGACGGGCGAAAATGTCACGATGGACGAGACGGAGCGGTTGCACGTCATCAAGATGGGCGTTGAGGTCGCGAAAAAGCACAAGGCTCATGTCATCGCCGGGACCGGCAGCAATAATACAGCGGCGACGATCGATTTTACGCGGCGGGCGAGAGAGGCCGGTGCCGACGCTGCTCTCGTAGTGGCTCCGTATTATAACAAACCGACACAAGACGGGATGTTTGCTCATTTTGCCGAGATCGCTAAATCGGTCAAGGGCTTTCCGATCATGCTTTACAACGTGCCTTCGCGGACTTCGTCAAATATCTCCGCCGCAACGACGCTCAGACTGGCCGAAAAGTACGAGAATATTGTCGCGACCAAAGAAGCGTCGGGCGACTATTCGCAGGTGATGCAGATAATCGCGGGGCGGCCTAAGAATTTCAAGGTCTTTTCGGGTGATGATGCATCGACGCTGCCGCTGATCGTGCTCGGAGCGAATGGGCTGGTGTCCGTATGTGCGAACGAGATACCAAAAGAAACGTCGAAAATGGTCGAGCACGCGTTGAACGGCTCATTTCATTTTGCACGCAAAATTCATTACAAAATACTACCGCTGATGGACGCGAACTTTATCGAATCCTCACCGGCTCCGTGCAAGTTTGTGATGAAGGAAATGGGGCTGCTCGAAGAAAATCTGCGTCTGCCACTAGTGCCGGTATCGGCTGAAACGCGTGCCAAACTCAAGGCTGCCATGAAAGGGGTGATTGGGAAATGATCAGGTTTCTATTGGGTCTGTTGCTTGTCGTGTTGATCGCAGGTTCTGTGAAGGCTCAAAAGGTGTCCCGCGACGAGGTTCAGGTGCGGGCGGCAATCCTGAATTGGGCAGCGGCGGTTAAAGATCGTGATCAAAAGGCTCTCGATGCACTTTTCGCAGACGACCTGTTTATTACCGATTACAACGGCGGGACGCGTGGCAAGAAAGAGGAACTTGAGGTGTTAAAGCCGTCGGATACGATGAAAACCATCTCGGTAGCGAACGAGAATATTGTCGTTCGCGTCTACGACAAATCCAAAACAGCAATCGTCACCGCTGTGGTAAAAATGGTTTTTGAGATAGGCGGCAAGCAAACTGCGATGCCGATGCGATACACAAGCGTCTGGGAAAAGCGAAAGGGAAGCTGGCAGATCGTTGTGCTACAAACGGCTCGGGTGGCACCGCCAAAGGCTAATTAACATGGATCTTAGAACTGAAGTAGAACAACTATCCGCAAAGACGGAATTTACGCCGGACGACCGCGAGATATATGAGTCGTTCAAGACCGCACTTCGCCGTGGCGAGATCCGCTCGGCCGAGAAGGCCGCGGACGGAAATTGGCACGCGAACGCATGGGTCAAGCAAGGAATTTTGCTCGGCTTTCGAATGGGCAAGATGGTCGAAATGTCTAAGCCGACCGAGACGCTGCAGTTTTTTGACAAGGACACATTTCCGCTGAGGCCAATGACGCTCGAAGACGGTGTGCGGATCGTAATGGGCGGGTCGGCGATACGGGATGGCAGCTATGTGGCACCGAGCGTCGTCGTCGTGCCTCCGGCGTATATCAATGTCGGGGCGTATGTTGACGAAGGCACGATGGTCGATTCGCATGCTTTGGTCGGCTCGTGTGCTCAGATCGGCAAGCGGGTGCACTTGTCGGCGGCGGCCCAGATCGGCGGTGTTTTGGAGCCGGTTGGGGCGGTGCCTGTGATCATTGAGGACGATGTGCTTGTTGGCGGGAACACGGGTATTTATGAAGGAACGATCGTCCGCGAAGGGGCGGTGCTTGCGAGTGGCGTGATCCTGACGCGTTCCACGCCAGTCTTTGACCTGCCCAATGGCCGCGTTATCAAATCGGACGGCGACAAGCCGCTTGAGATTCCCGCCGGCGCTGTCGTTGTGCAGGGTTCGCGTGCCGTATCCAGCGGTTTCGGCAAGGAAAACGGCCTGTCGATCTATTGCCCGATCATCGTCAAATACCGCGATGACAAGACCGACGCCTCGACCAAGCTGGAGGATTATCTACGATGAGCGATCAAGGTTCCGGAAATTGGCTCGACGGTAAAGCCCATCAGGCGATGATCGACAACGGATTTGAGCCGGAATTCTCAAATGAGGTTTGGGATCAGATCAAGCAGATCCAGGCGAGCGGCGTTAATGATACGGGCGTTCGCGATATGCGTGATCTGTTGTGGTCATCGATAGACAATGATTCTTCGCGTGACTTAGACCAAGTCGAGTGGGCTGAACAGCTTGAGAACGGCGATATTCGGGTGCTTGTGGGGATCGCTGATGTTGATTCGCGCGTGCCGCTCTATTCGCCGATCGACATGCACGCGGCGCAAAATACAGTTACGGTCTATACCCAGAGCGAGATATTTCCGATGTTGCCGGAAGAGCTTTCGACCGATCTGACGTCGCTAAACGAGGGTGTTGACCGCCACGCTGTCGTTGCCGAGATGACGATCAAGGAAAACGGCGATGTGCCGGAATCGACGTTTTACCGGGCGCTCGTCAATAATCGTGCAAAGCTATCATACGAAGAGATCGGGCCGTGGCTTGATGCCAGCGGTGACGTTCCGGAAAAGGTCGCGAGCATACCCGGGCTGCGTGAGCAGATCGAGTTGCAGGACAAAGCGGCGGACCGATTGCAGGCATATCGGACGGTCAAAGGTGCTCTACAATTTGAATCGATCGAATCCACGGCGGTCGTTGAGAATGGCGAGGTCAAATCGATCCGCTCCGTTGTGCCGAACGGTGCACGTAAACTGATCGAAAATTTCATGGTCGCGACAAATGTCGAGATGGCTGAGTTTCTCGAAAATAATGGTGCTCTGTCGCTCCGTCGCATCGTAAACACGCCAAAGGATTGGGACGGCATCGTCAGGATCGCTGCCGAGTTTGACGAACAACTTCCGGCTGAACCTGACCAGCCTGCCCTTGCTGCGTTTCTCGCAAAACGCCGTGCCGCCGACCCCGGTCATTTTCCTGATCTTTCGCTATCGATAATCAAACTCATCGGCAGCGGTGAATATGTCGTCCAGCGGCAAGGCGAGGACGCGGGCGGGCATTTTGGTCTCGCGGTTCGAGACTATGCTCATTCGACCGCACCGAATCGTAGATTTACCGACATCGTCGTTCAGCGTCTGGTAAAAAGCGTGATCGACAAAACGCCGTCTCCATACACCGGCGACGAACTCGACTCGATCGCAGAACACGCAAATATGCAGGAAAAAGGTTCCCGCAAGGTCGAACGCAAAATGCGAAAGATCGTCGCAGCAAGCGTGATGCAGCGGCACATCGGTGAGAATTTTGACGCGATCGTCACGGGTGACACGTCCGCGGGGGTGTTTGCCAGAATATTACGGCCGCCCGTCGATGGCCGCATCGTTAACGGGGAATACAACGTAAAGGTCGGTGACAAGATCCGCGTCCGACTGCTCTCAGCAAATCCGAACAACGGTTTTATTGACTTTGCCGTCAACTGAATCTTTCGCGTTGTTTTTAACCTAACCGCAAATTGCTAAGATGGTTATAGAGGGAACTATGGCACAAAACGAATCCGAAAACGGTGAGAAACATGGCTTGAAAGATAGCATTACGGGCTTTGGGCAAAAGATCATCGGCGAGATAGAGACGCTTGCGGGTGTGATAAACGCAGATCCGCTCGCCCAGGCTGAGGGCGAATATAACGTCGAGGTCGGCGAGATCCGTGAGGAACTCGAAGAAGACGGAGTCGAGGAAGACAAGGGATGATGCCTGTGCGAAGCGAAAAGAAATTTACTTTGCCCCGGCGTATGCAGGGCTTGCAACCGACGCTAATTCGTCAGTTTTTTGAACGAGCTCTGCCGGACAGCATTAATTTTGGTTTGGGTGAACCTGATCTGCCGACACCGCAATTTATGCGGGACGAGGCTGCCCGCGTTGCCCACGACGAGCAAAACGGTTATACGTCACATCCTGGCCTACCCGCTCTACGCGACAAGATTGCCGAGCAATACCCGCATCTAAATTTGCCCCGAACTGGTGTCGTCGTGACCTGCGGCTCACAAGAGGCAATGACAGATGCATTTATGTGCATCGTCGATGAAGGCGACGAGGTGCTGCTGCCTAACCCAAGCTTTCCGGCATACGACGCTTGTACGCGCATCGCTCAGGGCACACCCGTTTATTATCGAATGCCCGCTGATAATGACTTCGCATTTGATATTTCAAATTTCAAATCTCAAATAACGGAAAAGACAAAAGTGGCGGTGGTCATCTCACCCTCCAATCCGACCGGTAAAATACTGACCGAACAAAATTTACGAGATATTGCTGAGGCGCTAAACGGAACGGGAATTTGGTTGATCTCAGACGAGATATACAGCGACCTTTATTTTGGTGAGCGGCCCCATTCGGCGTCTGAATTCTACGATAAGACGATCATTGTCAGCGGTTTATCTAAATCCCTGAGCATGACTGGCTGGCGGCTCGGCTGGGCAGCGTGTAAGGACGCTGAAGTGATCAACGCCATTCAGATCCTGCATGGCTTTACGACCGTCTGCGCTGCGGCGATCGTGCAAAAAGCGAGTTTGCTCGCATGGAATGACGAGGCCGAGGCGGCCAAAGAAAATGCACGCGAGGTTTATGCGAAACGCGGGGCATTTCTTGTAGATCTCTTTGAAAAGGAAATGGGTTTGCACGCAACCTCGCCCGAAGGTGCTTTCTACACGATGCTCGATGTCCGCTCGATCGGTGATGATATCGAGGTTGCTGAGAAATGCCTGCAAAACCGTGTCGTCACCGTTCCGGGCGTTGCATTTGGCGACGAGGCAAAAGGTTTTTTGCGAATTTCATTCTGCAATACTGAGGAAAAGATGGATGAGGGCGTTAGGCGAATGAAAGAGGCTTTACAAAAGTAAAAAGGCAAAAGGTAAAAGGCAAAAGTGAAGAAAAGAGTTGGAATATTGGGGGCCACAGGCACGGTCGGGCAGCGGTTTGCGCAGTTGCTTGAGGATCATCCGCAGTTTGAGATCACGGCGATGGCGGCTTCGGACCGATCAGTGGGGAAACCGTATTCCGAGGCGTGTGCATGGAAACTGCCGGGAAAGATACCGGCAAATGTTCGGGACATCGTCGTCCAGCCGATCGAGCCGCCGCTTGATTGCGACTTGGTTTTCTCGAGTCTTCCGGGCAGCGTTGCCCGCGAGACTGAAGAGGCGTTTGCCCGTGCCGGATACCCGGTGATAAGCAACTCGTCGGTCTATCGTATGGACGAGGACGTGCCGCTACTGATACCGGAGATCAACGCCGATCATTTGGGGCTGATCGAAAAGCAACGGCAAAATCGCGGGTTTGGAAAAGGGTTTATCGTGACCAATCCTAACTGCGCGGTCGTCAGCTTTGCCCCGCCGCTGGCGGCACTGCACCGCAAATTTGGCATCGAATCGGCTATCGTCACGACGCTGCAAGCGATCTCAGGAGCCGGTTATCCTGGCGTTGCTTCGCTCGACATTACCGACAACGTCTTTCCGTACATAGCCGGCGAAGAGCCAAAGGTCGAGACAGAAGCGCAGAAGATATTGGGTGTTTTTACTGAAAACGGCATAGAGAAAGCTGATTTTGCCGTGTCGGCACAATGTTTTCGCGTAAATGTCGTTGACGGACATATGGTTTCGGTGCGGGTGAATCTCAAGAAAACAGCCACGCTCGAGGACGTGGTTTACGCGATGAAAACATTTCCAACGCTTGATCTGCATTCATCACCGGCGCAGTTTATCGAGGTGACGGACGAGCCTTCGCGGCCGCAGTCACGGCTCGACCGCGATAATGGCAACGGCATGACGATAACTGTCGGTCGCGTTTTCCCTGATAATATTTTTGATTACAGATTTATCAGCCTGAGCCACAACACGGTTCGCGGAGCTGCGGGTTGTGCGGTGCTAAATGCCGAGTTGCTGATCGCAAAAAATTTGATTTGAAATGTCGAAACCCTTGAATAACGACAAAAGCTACATCAGTCGAGTGCTGATCGCGGTGGCGGTGGTTTGTCTGGTCGTACTCGGGTTGACGCTAGTCTATTTTACTTTTGACATAATTTTACTAATATTCGCGGCGGCATTGCTCGCGATCTTTCTGCGTGGGCTCGCGGATATTCTGCGTAAATGGATACCGATCGGCGAGGGCTGGCTGGTGCTGGTCGTGGCGGTTTTGCTGGTTGCCGTTGTTGCGGGGGCGGTCGCCTTGTTAGCTCCAAGCGTGGCCGAGCAGGTGCGTGTCCTGCGGGTCGAGATACCAAAATCGGCGCAGAATGCAGGACAGTATTTGTCGCAGTTTGGCTGGGGACGGACGCTGATCGACCAACTGCCGAGTGCCGACGACGTGATCGCAAAGCTCGATGCAGCTAGCATAATGACGCGGGTCGGCGGTTTCTTCTCATCAACGGTCGGTGCGATCGGTAATATTTTTGTGACGATACTGCTTGCGATATATCTGGCAAGCGAACCGCGATTTTATTCTGAGGGATTCACTCGGTTCTTTCCGATAGAAAAACGCAAGCGTGTCAGCGAGGTGCTCGACACTATCTACCACACGCTGCGTTGGTGGCTGATCGGCAAGGCCGGGTCGATGATCTTTATTGGCGTGCTGACGTGGATCGGCCTGTCCATAATTGGCGTGCCGCTGGCGTTGACCCTCGGGCTGATTGCGGGGCTGTTGTCGTTCATCCCAAATTTCGGCCCGATACTGTCGGCGATCCCGGCGCTACTTTTGGCGTTTATCGATAGTCCGATAAGCGCTCTATACGTGCTCGGGCTGTACGGCGGCGTGCAGGTCATCGAGTCGAACGTCGTTACACCCATCATCGAACGCGAAACCGTCGAACTCCCGCCGGCCCTGACCATCATCTTCCAACTCGCGCTAGGCGCCATGATCGGCGGCCTCGGTTTGGTGCTTGCAACACCGCTGCTTGCGATGGTTGTCGTGATCGTCAAAATGGTTTATTTCCAAGACGTACTTGGCGACAAGCCAGTTGCGATTGAGGCGGTACCAGAAGAGAGTGCCGCATAAATTTTATGATCGAAAGATACACATTGCCCGAAATGGGCGCCGTCTGGTCGCTCCATAATAAATTTCAAAAATGGCTCGATGTCGAGATCGCTGTCTGTGAGGTGCATGCTGAGGATGGCACGATCCCGGCTGATTCTCTCGCCGAGATCAAGGCAAAGGCTGCCTTTACGGTCGAGCGGGTCAATGAGATCGAAAAGACGACCGATCACGACGTTATCGCCTTTACGACGAACCTCGCGGAGAATATTGGACCGGCGTCGCGGTTCGTTCATTACGGGCTGACAT
>JBGTII010000059.1:0-16706 GCA_041745735.1 Pyrinomonadaceae bacterium
CCCGCTCCGGTACAGGTTCGATGCGTGACGCTCAATCCAATTTTGATCAGGTCATCAGCTTTTCCGGCGAGCACATTACTGCCCCCGACGTAACCAACGCACTAGGTTTTGCGGGCGTCGAGGTTCTGACCAAGGTCATCTCTGCGATCACCGTAAAAGACCCCAAACAAGTGCTTGCCGTCGTTGACGACCTCATCGGACGCGGCCACGATTTGCGTAATTTCTGCCGCGACGTCCTAGGCCTTTTCCGCGATCTGCTAGTTTTCAAGGTCGCCGGCGACGAGAGCAAACTATTCGAAACCGCCGTCTTTAACGCCGATCAGATGCGGCAAATGTCGGCCTCATTTACCGAGGCCGATCTGCTGCGATTCTTCACTTCCCTCTGCGAAACCGAAGCCAGCCTCCGCGAAGCCGCCCATCCGCGTTACGTCCTTGAAGTCGGCCTGATAAAACTCATCGAAATGCGCAGCGTCTCCGGCATCGAAAGCATCCTCGAACGCCTCAATGCCCTGACGTCCGGCTCACCGCTGCCCGCGACACCGCAATCGAGCAGTGCCGCGTCAGCGTCATCCGCCGCTCCTCAGGAAAAAAAAACTCTGAAAATTGACCCGCCGATCGCAGTAGCTCCAGTTGTCGAAGCTCCGCCTATTGATGCGACTACCCAAGTTGATCCGAAGCCGGTCGTTGAGACAGAGCCACCAATTAAGACTGCTCCAACTCTCGGAGAAGAATCGCCATTTGCCGATGAGCCGCCCGATTATATAACCGATCTTGACGAACCCGTCTACGAACCGCCTATCGTGGCGGACCGTGTAAAAGAAAGGTCTATCGCATCCACGACTGTTCGTCTCGCCCGTCTGTCCGCCGACGAGCTAGAGCATTTCGAAAACCAAAAACTCGACGACGCGTACGAAGCCAAACTAGAGATCATCGGCGACGATCTGCTGCCGATCAAGGGCTCGGACAAGCTGATCGAAGCACTTTTTGGCGAGGTTTACACCCCGCCTGTCGCACCCGTAAGGCCGGTAACAAACGGCTCTTCACATGCCGCAGCGGCCGTACCGACACGTGAGGCAACAAGACTGAGAGACGAGATGGTTCCCCAACCAGAGGACATCGAACTCCCCGCTCTCACAGCTGACCCGACCGAGGAAGAGCTGCTCGCATACGCCAACGCACATCCGTCGGTCCGAGCCGCTATGCGCGTTTTTCGCGCAAGGATCATCGAGGTTGATCGGCTTTAGGCAACATCGATTTACCGAACATCGCCGCCCAACCTTTCGTATTGTTTATAGATTTGGCAAACTGAATTCATACTTAATGAAACGCAATTTTTTGCCGCGACAATTGAAACCACTGCTCATCATACTGGCGATCCTGCTCGCCGGACTAACGGCGTTTTCCCAAGAAAACCAGCCATGGTCGCAAAACACTTCGCCGCTCCCGCCGCCGACCGGTTTTGTCAACGATTACGCCGGCGTAATCGACCCGGCAACCAAACAACAACTCGAAACCAAACTTAAAAATCTCAAAGACACGACAAACCCTTCAGTAGAGATCGCGGTCGCCATCGTTAAGACAACCGGTGAACGAGCAATTTTCGACTATTCCCTCGCCGTCGCCCGCGGCTGGAAGATAGGCTCCGTCGATGACGACAATCCCAGTGCTCTCCTGTTGATAGCCATTGACGACCGCAAGTATTTCACACAGGTCAGCAAGGACCTTGAAGACGAGCTACCTGACGGTGTCGTCGGCAATCTACAGCGCCAATTCCTCGTGCCTGAGTTCAAAAAAGCCAATTACGCTAAAGGGATCTCGGACACGATCGACGCCTACATCGCGACGATTCGCAACAAGGGCAACACATCGGGCAACGCCAATACTGTTCGGGAACCTACCAATGATGGCGGTTCGGGTGGAAGCTTTTTCGGAATATTTTGCTGTGCGGTGATCTTTCTCGTGATACTCGTCATCTACTTCGCGCGTAATAACCGCAATGGCCCGGATGCCGGTGACCACAGCCGCTGGGGCGGCGGCGGATTTGGCGGCGGTAGCGGGGGCAGTAGTGGCAGTGACATCGCGTCGGCAGTGATCGGCGGCCTTATTGGGGCGGCGCTTTCCGGAGGTTCATCTTCGTCCTCAAGCGATTCGGGCTCATCCGGCGGTGGCGACTGGGGCGGATTTGGCGGCGGCGGCGATTTTGGCGGCGGCGGTGCCGGAGGAGATTGGTAAAATTATGAACCACTATTTCGCTGATTTTATTGATGATCTGCGGTCCACGCATCGCGAAAACCTTGTCTCAGTCGTGCTCTACGGCTCGGCTGCGGCGGGTGATTTTGTGCCGCACCAGTCGGACTACAACATTCTGGTTGCGTTAGAAAAAATCGGACCGGTTGATCTTAGAAATGCCCATGCATGCATTCGCGAATGGACGCGGTTGGGTAATTCCGTGCCCGTCTATTTTACCGAGTCTGAGCTGCAAAATGCGGCCGACGTATTCCCGATCGAGTTTCACCAGATGACGGTCGCACACAAAGTTTTGTTCGGACCCGACGTACTCGCTGGTTTGAACATCTCAGATAAGTTTCTGCGTTTGCAGACAGAGTACGAGCTTCGCAGCAAGCTGATCCAGTTGCGGCGGCAATATATCCCGGCGTCAGCGTCCGTTGATGGGCTGAAACGGCTGATGGCTGAAAGTCTGGCGAGTTTTGCGGCATTGTTTAGAGCCGTGCTGATAATCAGCGGGCAAACACCACCCGCGACCAAGCCCGAGATCGTCGCTCAGACGGTCAAGCATCTACAGATCGACGGAGCGTCGTTTGAAAAAATCTTTGATATTCGTGAAAATAGTCTCACCGTGAAATTAGATGAAACGAGCGCCAATGCGCTCTTTGGCGAGTATATGGAGCAGATCGAAAAAGTGATTGACGCGGTCGATGCCGCCGGAAAATAGGAGAATTATTATGAAAAGAGCAATTTTATTGACCGTAGTTTTCGTCGCCGCATTTGGCCTGAGCGGGTGCAGCTACAACGACCTCACCGCAAAGCAGCAACAAGTTAAGGGCAAGTGGGCCAATGTCGAAAGTGCAATGCAACGGCGGGCTGACCTGATTCCTAACCTTGTCGAGACCGCAAAGATGGCGGGTATTCAGGAGCAGGAGGTTTTCGGGCAGATCGCTGATGCGCGTTCGCGTTTGTTAAATGCCCAGCAGGCCGCACCGACCGGAACCGGTGGTGACAAGACGCCTGAACAAAAACAAGCCGTGATCGAAGCAAACAACAGTTTTGGCGGCACGATCGGCCGACTGTTGAGTTTGCAGGAAAACTATCCGGTCCTGCGTTCGAATGAAGCGTTTATGAAAGTTCAGGACGAGCTTTCGGGTACAGAAAATCGTATCAATACAGCCCGTCTCGACTTTAACGAAGCGGTAACGACGTTCAACACAACGCGGAATTCGTTCCCTGCAGTATTGACCGCCGGATTGCTAGGTTTTAAAGAAGAGCCTTTCTTCCAGGCGGACGAAAAAGCTAAGACGGCACCAAGCGTAGGCGACGCTAACTCAATGCGTAAGCCAACGACGGCTCCGGCGGCACCTGCTCCGGCAAATGCGGCACCTGCTAATAAGTAGTTAGAAACCGCGGGAATTACACATCGAACAGTGGTCACAAGGCTTGCCGGGCTCAAACTGGCAAGCCTTTTCTTTGAACTCAGTTCCAAAGATCGAGTCTGCGATAGCTTCGGCGATGGTTAGTTTGTCGAGAGACGGGTGGGTTGATATTGGTTCGCGAACTGCGACGCCGGCATTTTCGAGTTTATCGAGACGATGTGTTATCTTCTCAACGGCGGCAAAAAGCGCGGCAAGTTCGGTGGGATTTTTAGTTTCGTTTGCTGACATTCCCCTTTTTACGGTCTTGGCTGAGCAGGTCGATATAATCAACCACCCCGACTATTGCCGAATCGATCGCCGCACCCGGCGTGCCGGTCGACGCGGTCGATGCTCCCCAGCCTTCTTGAACGATGAGCACAATATCGCCTTCTCCTGAGTTAACAGAATCAAGAGCAATGCACGTGTAATCCATATCCTCCCCATCGGGCGTGATCTGGCGACAAAGCATCGCACGTGTACCCTCGTAACGCTGATTTTTCTGCGTTGCGACGACGTTACCGATGACTTTTGCTAGCAACATTTATGGATTAAAAACGTGGGCTTCAGAATCGATGATCCCGACTATAGTGCAATCAGTCGGCGTCTCGTCGCGTTTAAATGGGAATGACGCCTCTTTGCCTCGGCACCAGAAAACCAGTTCCCCCTTGCCTGCGCCGACAGCGTCGAGTGCAATGGTCGGATTTCCTTTCGGTTTGAGATCCGCGTCAAGCGTTTGAACGATAAGGAACTTTCGTCCGTCGAGATTTTTATTCTTAACGGTCGCGACTACAGTTCCGATGACGCGGGCAATTTGCATTTGAGAAAACTACGCGTGAAAGTCGATCTCGTCGATAACGCCAATTATCGCCGAATCGACGGGACAATCTTTATTGCCCTCGGCAAGACGCGCGGACGACCCACTGACGACGATCACCTTTTCGTGAAAGCCGGCCCCGACCGTATCAACGGAAACAACATAGCCGCTCTGGTCAGTGCCGTCGAGATTGATCGGCTTGACGATGAGCAGCTTTTTTCCGTGCAGGCGTTCGTCTTTTTGCGTGGACACGACGGTGCCCAGTATTCTGGCAATTATCATAACGTGAGCAGTGAGGGGTAAGCCGTAAGCAGAGTCGCGGCAAATTACTGCTTACCGCTTACTGCTAACTGCTTACTTTTTCACAACTGGCAGCGTCTCATCAACGCTTGAGTGCGGACGCGGGATGACGTGGACGCTGACGAGTTCGCCAACGCGTCGGGCGGCGGCGGCCCCGGCATCGGTCGCAGCTTTTACAGCGGCAACGTCACCGCGGACGATAGCCGTGACAAATCCGGCACCGATCTTCTCGTACGATACGAGTTGAACATTCGCTGCTTTGACCATTGCGTCTGCCGCTTCGATAGTCGCCACGAGTCCCTTGGTTTCAACCATTCCTAATGCTTCTTGCATTTATTTGCTCCTGGTTCGTCTTTTAGAATTACGAAAGTTTTGTTAGTTTAACCCAAGTTGGCCGCTTGGCTCAAAAGCTCGATCAACTCTTCGCGCGTAAATGAGATCTTTTTGCCATTGGAGTCGCCCTGCACGGGATAATTTACATCGAGATCACAGGCAATATCGTTTTCATGCAGGTACCCGCAAGCCTGACAACGGGCGTTTTCGCCTAGAAAACCTGCCTTTTCTCGTAGTTTGATCAATTTCCCGATCGCCTCTTTTGGAATGTCATTGGCCCCGCCGAGAGCCTTGGCAAGAATTGCGATCTTGGCAGTATGTTCGAGCGTCTCAAGCCGGTCATAGGCCTGCCAAAGATGTTCGCCGTATGCAACCGCACCATGATTGGCCATCAAAAGTGCATTGTGATGCGGCACAAAAGGCTTCATCGCCTCGGTCAGCTCGTCGGTCGAGGGTGTTCCATAAGCGGTCAATGGAACACAGCCAAGCGTTAAAACCACTTCTGAAAGGATCGGCTGATCTATCGCGAGGCCCGCAACGGCAAACGCCGTCCCGTGTGCAGGATGAGCATGACACACGGCATTGATATCGGGCCGCATCCTATAAATCAGCAGATGCATCGCCAGCTCGGATGACGCTCGCTTATCATTGAGCGGCTTACCCTCGATATCTGTTAAGGCAAGACAATCCTCCGTCATTCGCCCCTTTGACGTCATAGTCGGCGTTGCAAGCACCGTGTTGTCATCCAAACGAATGCTGACATTGCCATCAAACGCAACGACATAGCTGCGTTCATAAAGCAGTTTGCCTACCTCGACAATGAGTTTTCGAGCGGAGGATTCGTCCATAAAATTAGGAAACCACAGATTAACACATCCTCTAAGACAGTGTTAATCTGTGGCCTAAATTCTCAGAACATTTATCGTTTTGCGTGAGGTACGACCGGCACGGGCGGAAGAACCGGAAGATCTTTCAGTTCCTGCAACCGTATCTCGTCGCCGGGATGTTTGTGACCGTGGCCCAATTGGAGGCTCTCAAGCTGCTCCTGCAAACGAAAATTTTCGTTTCGCAGTTCCCGATTCTCCATTCTCAGCCGCTTCATCTCGTGGTGCCGTTTTGCTCGAAACCCGCCAAATCGCGGTCGGTTTAGATCCACAAAAAAGCTGGTGATAAACACCGCGACCAGAAACGTCGCGGCAAATGGCAATGCCCGTCTGATCCAACCACTATTGCTAAAGCAAGTCATTTTAATAAACTCCTGATATTACTACTTACGCCGGAGTCGCAAAAACGGATTCACATACATTCTTTGCTGCCGTATTTTTATATTATACCTTTCGCTTTCGGCGGCAAAGCAAAATCGGTATTTACGTAAGAAAAGAACAATTTTATGACGATCTTGCGGCGACAAGCGTTGCCCTCACGAACAAATTCGATTACACTTTGCGTTGCACGTGTGAAACAATGATCGCCTTTCTTTCCGGCAAACTACTCGAAAAGCAAGCAAATACGGCCATCGTCGATGTCGGCGGCGTGGGGTACGAGGTATCGATCCCGCTTTCGACGTTTTACGAGCTGGGTGATGTCGGCTCGGACGTTCAATTACGCATCTACACGCACGTTCGCGAAGACGCGATACAGCTTTTTGGTTTCAAAACGGTGCGCGAACGCGACCTCTATCTTCGTTTGCTCTCCGTTCAGGGCATCGGCCCAAAGATGGGCATAACGATGCTGTCGGGCATGAGCGCGGATGAGATGATCCTCGCGATCCGCACCGAAGATCTCGCACGGCTGACGAGCATTCCCGGCGTTGGGCGAAAGACTGCTGAGCGGCTGGCGATAGAACTTCGCGACAAGATCGGCGAGTTGTCGTCGGGCGGAACCACCGCGTCCGATGTCGGCGCCGTGTCATCGCTGCCTGCGGATGCCGTGTTCGAAGACGCGCTGTCCGCCCTCGTAAATCTCGGCTATCAACGCCCTGCGGCCGAAAAGGCTCTCAAGCAAGCCGCTCAGGACGGCACCGAGATCACGGTTCAAAAGCTGCTGCGAAAGGCTCTGCAGGTGCTCGCGAAATAACGCCGCCCGATGCTCGACCTTCTCATACAAATCCGCGGCGATTTTGCCAAACTCGACCGGCGTACGGTCTTTGCGTTGTTTTATGCCGCCTTTGGCCTGACCTGCATCGCATATTTCAAAGACCCAAGCTATCTCGCGTCGATACTTTCAAACATCCGCTTCGCTCACATCGGCGACGAAGCCGCTCATCCGACGAACAACAATCTCTACGGCCTGATCTGGTGGGTTTTCGTTTCGGTCACATTTTATTTCATCGTTCCCGCGATCTTTGTAAAGTTCGTCCAAAAGCGAAAGCTGAGTGAGATCGGGCTCTCGCTAAAGATAGAGCCAGGCTTTTTGAAGCTACTCACTCTCTGCATCGCGATCATGCTGCCGCTCGTTTATCTCATGTCGATGACGGGCAGCTTTTCGGCAAAGTATCCATTCCTAAAGGTTTATAACGCCGACCCGTATCTTTCATGGACGCTGCTGATATGGGAACTCGTCTATTTCTTTCAATTCTTTGGCCTCGAGTTCTTTTTTCGCGGCTTTCTCGTTCACAGCCTAAAGCCGTCGCTCGGCGTCTATTCGATCCTGGCGATGACGGTTCCGTACACGATGATCCACTTTCAAAAACCGATGCCCGAGACGTTCGCCGCGATTTTTGCTGGGCTGTTTCTCGGTTGGATTTCGTACAAGAACGGCACGATCTGGCTGGGGCTGGTGCTGCATTGCACGGTCGCATTTTCAATGGATATTTTGGCTTTACACAACAAGGGGCTATTATTTTAGGCAATGAGTAACGCCGCTGCGATAAATATCAGGGACGAGGATCTTTCCGCCGACGAGAGCCGCTTTGAGGCAACGCTGCGTCCGGCGCAGCTTGCTGAGTATATCGGCCAGACAAAGGTCAAGGAAAACCTGCGTGTTTTCATGAAAGCCGCGCTCAAACGCCGCGAAGCTCTCGACCACATCCTGCTGACCGGCCCGCCGGGCATGGGCAAAACCACGCTTTCCAACATCGTCGCAACCGAAATGGGAGCGTCGCTCAAATCGACCTCCGGCCCGGTGATCGAAAAAGCTGGCGATCTCGCCGCGATCCTCACCGGGCTCGAAGAGGGCGACGTGCTCTTTATCGACGAGATCCACCGCCTCAATCCGGCCATCGAAGAGATCCTCTATCCCGCGATGGAAGATTACAACCTCGACATCATGATCGGCCAAGGCACCGCCGCTCGTTCGATAAAACTTGAGCTGCCTAAATTTACGCTGGTCGGTGCGACGACGCGGCCGGGATTGATCACGGCTCCGCTGCGTGGCCGGTTTGGGATCATCTTTCACCTTGATTTTTATGGTATCGACGATCTGCAGACGATCTGCAACCGGTCGGCAGGCATTTTGAACGTCGAGATCGAGCAGCAGGGTTCGCACGAGATCGCGCGTCGCGGACGCGGTACGCCGCGTATCGTCAACCGTCTGCTCCGTCGCGTCCGAGATTTTGCTGAGGTCGATCACGACGGACGCGTGACCGAACATGTTGCTTGCGACGCACTCGACCGGATGGAAGTCGACAGCTACGGCCTCGACGAGATGGACGCGAAGCTCCTCAAGACCATCATCGAAAAATTTGACGGCGGCCCGGTCGGCCTGAGCACGATCTCGGCCGCGATCCACGAAGAAAAAGATTCTATCGAAGAGATCATCGAGCCGTACCTGCTCCAGATCGGCTTCCTCAACCGGACGCCCCGCGGGCGTATGGCGACACGGCTCGCTTACGAACACTTTGGCCTGACAGCCCTAATGCGAAACAACGCCCCAACGCCGCTATTTGAATAGACGCAGCGGGCATAAGGTTCGCGAGTTACGCCCGACTTTGCTATATTGTTTTTAGCTTGCCCACGGGCGATCAATACAAATATTGGGAGACGATCTAAATGAAATACGTATCAGTACGCTTTTTAATACTGCTTGCGCTCGTTGCCTCGGCAGCGGTTCCCGCGTTTGCTCAAAAGACCGAGAAAGTATATCTCGACGCGGCGATCGCCCAGTCAAAGCTAAAGGACTATAAATCAGCTCACGTTACACTGACCGAATGTGTCACCGCACTGCCTAAATCAACCGAATGTCTCTATCGCCGGGCGCTTGTCCGCGAACTCGCGATCGGGTACGGCCTGGCGCTCGAAGATTACACTACTCTCAAGGCGATGCTGCCCGGTAATACTCAGGTACTTAATGCCCGCGGCGGCGTCCTTATCTCCCTCAAACGCTACGATGAAGCGATCGTCGAGCTAACGATCTCGCTCGCCCTCAAACCTGACGCCCAAGGGTTTTACGACCGTTCGCGGGCGTACATGGAAAAGAAGGACGAGGTAAACCAGTTGTCCGATCTGACCAAATCGATCAATCTTAAGCCTACCAAGATGGCGTATATATATCGCGGCAGCATATATGAGAAACGCAAAGATCAGGCGGGGGCTCTCGCGGATTACAACGCTCTGATCGCGGTCGCTCCGGATTACGGCAACGGATATTACCTGCGCGGCAAGATCTACTTTGACCAAGGCAAGACCGACCTTGCCGAAGCCGACTTTGCCAAAGCCATCGCTCTCGACCCGACGATGAAATCCTCGGTCGATTCGACAAAGTCTCTGGCAGCGATCGGAAAGATGCTTGATCAATATAAGAACCGTCCCAAGACGCCGCTCGAAGCACTCAATGAGACCGCTTACGACCATGTAATGAAAAAAGAGTGGGACTTCGCGATCGCCGCCTATACCAAATCGATCGCGATGGCACCGGCCGATCATTGGGGCTACATAAACCGCGGCCGTGCCTATTCGGGCAAAGGCGATTACGTCAAAGCCCTCGCCGACATCAACAAAGGCATGTCGATGCTCAAACCGGCGTCCGCCGCCGGCTTTCGCGTAGATCGTGCCATGATATATCTCAAGCAGCGAAAGTTTGATCTCGCGATGACGGAAATAAAAGCGATAATGGCCGACGAAACGGCGCCAAACGCCTACTCGCTGATCCTACGCGGCAAGATCTACGCCGGCCAAGGCAACAAAACCGCCGCCCGCGCCGACTTTGAACAAGCCATTAAGCTAAACAAATACGCCACCGAAGCCAAAGACGAACTCGCAAAGCTGGGAAACTAGCTTTTACACAATCGTTGAGCACAGCAAAAGGCCGCGAGCATCATGTTTGTGGCCTTATATTTGGTCTGGTTTAGCTCGTTTCGGACATTCGTCGCAGAGAACTGAAAACATTCCCTTTCAATCCACAGATTGCTTTTAACCCTCGAATCGTGGTTCAATTACACAGTTTCTAAAGTAATTTAATAATTGATGTCTTCTGACGGCTCAGCGGGTAGTAACCCGTTTACCGGTACTATGTTTTAGTGATGAAATTTACCATAGCCCTTGTGTTTATAGCTTTTTCTGCGATGTCTGTTGCCTGTCAGAAATACGACTGTCTCCCGCCCGGTATTACCTTAGAAACCGTTGTGGGCTTTAAGGCTAGTTCTTCGGAGCAAGGCTATCGTAAAAATCAGCCTATCACTGTGCTCGAAACATTGAGATCGCTCAAAGCAAAATGTAGTTGTAAAAAATTGGTCGATGCGAAGGGACGTGAAATAAGGTTTTTCCAATTAAAAGGCTGTTGGGGAACCCCCCCGCCGGACTATCTCGAAATAATGGAAAACCAGAGAAACGAACTTAGCCTACTTAAGAAAAAATACACAGTTATTGAGATCACATGCAGTTCGGGGCCGGCTCAGCGTATCAGCTAGGCCAGCCCTTTTTTGGATAAAGGAGCAGATAATGAAGAAAATAGTCGCAATCGGAGCGTTGTTATTAGTGGTGACAGGGATATATCTCGGATGGGGTTCGATCAGTGAAGTGACCGCACAAGTGAAGAGGTATTTTTCTTCTGATCCGGATCTACCGCCGGGCGAACGGGGGATCGACAAAGAAGCTTATATAACGGCTCGAGAAGAATGGGTTGCAATGCGTCGCGGCTTTGAACCCGACAAGCCTGTCGATCCTGCCGCCCGCGACAGGGCAATTGTCGAAATGGGAACCCAGTTAAAACAGGTAGAAGCTGCACGGGCTAGTGCGATCAAAGAAGGGAGCCTCAGCCCGGAGGCAGTAGGCGACTGGACTAACGTTGGACCCGCTCCTGTCCCCGGAGGACAGACAGAGGGGCGTGTTGATCCTGTGACAGGACGCATTATTTCGCTCGCGATCCATCCGACCAATCCGGAAATTGTGTATGTTGGAACTGCCAACGGCGGTCTCTATCGCACGACCAATAGTAGTGCTGCACAACCAACGTGGACGCCGATGATGGACACCATCCAACTCCAATCAGCCGGCTTCGCATCTCTCGGTACAATGGCCATTGGAGCGATCGCTTTTGCACCGTCGAATCCTGACATCGTATATGTCGGCACCGGCGAACAAGTTACCGGCTATTTTGGTAACGGGCTATACCGTATCGACAACGCCAGCCAGGCAAGTCCTACACTTGTCGGCCCCATCAACCCCTCAGCGGATTATGGCAACGGGATTTTTCCCACATTCACGTTCAGGTCCATAAGTAAGATCCTGGTTCATCCGACCCAGCCCGGAACTGTCTTTGTTTCGACCTCAAGCGGCGGCGGCGGCTATACAGGAACTAATGGTTCCTCCGCACCGGGCGGAGTCCCCCCCAAAGGGGCGATGGGGGTATACCGCACAGTTAATGCGACTGCAGCGGTCGGCGCAGTGGCCTTTACAAAACTCAGAGTCAGTGCCTTTAATGGATTTGTTAATGGAAATACAGATGTCAGCGACATTGTATTTGATATGAATGACGCCACAGCAAATACGATCGTAGCTTGGCAGCGCAGCGGAACCGGCTCGGCGGATGGATGCACAGCCGGCAATGACTGCACGGGCGTCTATCGAACCACCACAGCAATGGCAGCCGGCACATTTACACAGACATTGATCGCCCTGAACGGTAATTCTCGCGGCGAATTAGTTTCGAATACCGTCGGCGGCACCTCAACGATCCTGGCCGCGACAGGCGAAGCTCCAGCAGCAACTGGCAGCAATCCAAATGGCTGCGCTGCAGACCATTTGGGTCTCCTCAGACGTTCGGTTGACGGTGGTGCGACGTGGCCAACGACCAACGCGGCTACGGCGGCTGTTGGCGGGATTGTCCGTGCAGGTGATGGTTTTTGCGGCGGACAATGCTTTTACGATATTGCGGTCGGTATTGACCCTGGTAATGCCAACATTATCCAGATTGGAGGCAGCGGCAACTATGGTGGATGTCAAACGATGACAAAGCGTTCGACGGACGGTGTCACTTTGGCGGTGAACCACACCGGCCTGCACGCTGACGTCCACGTGTTTGCCGTCACGCCGTCCAATCCGGCCATCGTCTGGACTGGTAACGACGGCGGCTTGTGGCGTTCGACCGATTCAGGTGCGACCTGGTCAAGTATGAACGGCAACCCGGCCACATCAAGCGATCCTACGGGCAAGATCAGTGCTAGCCAATACTTTAGTATCGCGACTCACCCAGTCGACCGCGAATTTATGACCGGCGGCACTCAGGATAACGGCACGCACCTCAAACGGTCGTTGGCAAACGGCGGCGTCTGGAGCCAGATCGCGTTTGGCGACGGCGGATACACCGCGATCGACCAAAACGCGACCGACACCACCAACGTGCGTATCTATCACACTTATTACAACCTCATCCCGACAAATCTCGAATATGAGTATGTGACGACGACGGCTGACGCCGAGGCTAAAAACTGGACCAATCGCAGTTGTGTCGCAGGTGGAGCAGGTAACACCCGTCTCGATTGCAACGACACAGCGGTGCTGTTTTACGCCCCGATGACTCTGGGGCCTGGAAATCCAAATACGCTCTATTTCGGCACTGATCGTCTCTATCGTTCGGCGAATGGCGGCGATACGATGCAGCTCGCCAGCCAGGCAGCTATTGCCGGGGCCGGCATTGCCGTAAGTTCGATCGGCATCGGTTCGAATGATAATTTCCGTATTGTCGGTATGCGTAACGGTAAGGTGTATGCGACGACGACCGGCAGTATGACACTGACGGACGTCACGCCCGTCGGTGCTCCGTCGGTAACCGTCAACAAGGTCATCATCGACCCCAACACGACAAATGCGGCGGCTGTCACGGCGTACATCGCGTTTGGTGGATTTGGCACGACCGGTACTCCGATCGTCCATATGTGGAAAACGACCAACCTAGCGGGCGGAGCTGCCACTTGGGTACCGATCGGCACGGGTTTGCCCGATATCCCGGTTGACGCCATTGCGATCGACAAAAAGAGCTCGACGGCACCGGCCGCAGCAACAGCGATCTATGTCGGCACCGATATCGGCGTATATCGTTCAATGAGCGGCGGTGCCGTCTGGAGCGTCTACAACCCGAACAACAAACTGCCGGTAGTGCCCGTCTTTGACATGTCATTTCAGGAACAGACCGGCGTCGTAACGCCTAACCGGGTCCTTAGGATCGGTACACACGGACGCGGTATTTGGGAAATGGTAATTGTCCCGACCGCTGCCGACGTTTCGGTCGGTGGCCGCGTAACAACGGCTGAGGGACGCGGCGTCCGCAATGCGGTGGTCACACTCACTGATCCAAACGGTGCGTACCGCAACGTGATGACCGGCCCACGCGGCGAATTTCGCTTTGACAATGTCGAAACGGGCCAATCCTATGTCGTTCGCGTCAGGTCACGGCGGTTCTCTTTCGAACCTCAAGTGGTCAATGTCAACGACAACGTCACGGATCTGATGTTCGTCGCCGGCGGTGTGCAGAAGCCCTCACGTGAATAGTGCCGAAGCCCGCGCGTACGCAAGGGCGTAACAACCAACTAAAAAGGCCGCGAGCATAACGTTCGCGGCCTTTTCTTTCTGACAACTGACAACCGACAACTGCTCACGGATTTACCGTCACGAGTCCGATCTCGCTGGGCTGGCCGTAGTTTTCGTTTGATTTACGAAGCTGTACGTACACTTCGAGTTGGACGGGGCTGCCCGGAGTGGCGGGCGTGTGGGTGATATCGAGGGATTTGCCGGTGCCGGTGGCCGCGAGCTCCCAACTGCCGCCGCCGGCGGGCCGCACCATTACCTGCCAGGCATCGGATTCTTCGCGTTTCGACACGACGATCGAGAACAAGTAGCCGTGCAAAGCGCCGGAGAGATCGATCTCGGGCTGGACGAGCGAAGGCGTCGGTGCTTCCGGCTTTGAGCCGACGATGCCATAGCTTTCGCCGACGGCGTTCGTATAACCCGCCGCAGCCTTGATCCGATTGGCGTATTCGGTGACGCGTTCCCAGATGCCGCGCGGAACGTCGGCCGCAGGCGAAAGCCCGGGCGTCGGCGGAAAACTCGGCGTCGTGCCGTCGACCGGCAGTTCCATCACGTCTTTTCGAAACGTCCGCACCGTATCGACAAAGGTATCTATCGTATTGGTCGCCGCCGCCAGAAAAACGACCATGTTCGCGTCACTTTTGATCTGGCCCACCTCGGCGGCGGTCAATCCGTAGCTCGTCCCGTCGGTCTGTGCCTGAGCGTTAAAGACAATGTGCCATGCGGCTTCGTCCTGTAGATTTGTCGGATACCATAGCTGACTGGGTCGTGGCATAATTTTTCTCCTTTTTCGAAAGAATGTAATTAGCCACGGGCCCGAAGCCTTAAGACGTGTTCGTCGGGGGAACTTACGAACCCGTGGGGTGTTCGCACACGGCTTTTGAGTGAGGAAGCGGAGTAGGGAGCAACGGCAAACGGCTTCGAGGCGATGCCGGTATTCCACAGAACACCGTATCCTCGAAGCCGCAATTGAACGTCCAAATAGTAATCCAGTTTCTGTACAAAATCAATCTCTTTTTTTCTCCCATGATCACTTTTATTTCAAAAATAATGCCCGCTACGCTCAAAATACCAGTAATGATCGAGAAAATAACCGAAATTATTTCGAAAATAATTGTGAATATTTCTTAAATAAAGGTCGTAATTTCGAAAATATTAGTGCCAATTTCGAGAATATTGATGCTTATTTCGTAAATAACAGTCGCGATCTCCAAAATAATATCCGCTATCTAAAAAATAAAACCCACCACGCCCGCCATAAAATCCCTTTTCGCTCCGATAATACCTATGATCTAGGAAACAATGATCGCACAATCGCAGGCGTAACCACAATCCTTCCGCACCGCGATAGCGGTGATGTGAATTTAGCCGTGGGTTTCAACCCACGGAACATGAATAACACAGGACCTTGCCGCGTCCGCGGCAACTGAACCGGCCGGTAATATCAGCCGTCGCTACGCGACGAGGATCAATCGGTCATCTAACCGTGGGTTAAAACCCACCGCTAAACTCACCCGGTCGCTCCGCGACCCCGCCCAACACCACCCCGCCTATGCTAACATCCTAAAAATGAAGACATATCGCACAATCGCAGGCCCTGCCCCCAACTCTTTCTAGCTTCATAGAAATATATGTTGATCGATACGACAGCAATCCGGCGTGAAAGGATCAAACCGTACCTCGAATTGATGGAGAAGGTTGTGGTTGGGGAGCTTGATCTGAACGAGTTTGAATGCGCCTATTTGAACACGTTCAAGAATGACCCGACGATGTGGGGAGAGGCCGAATTCCGCGTAATGAATTCGATTTTCTTAGACCTAGATTCATACAGTCCAGATGGCAACCTTCGGGGACCAGACGATTTGGACGAGAATCAAATGATGAGTTTGATTGAACCGGCACTCAAGGCATTAAAGCGGATTTTCAATTAAGCATCGGCGTCAGGCAATGCGATCTTTCCGCCGCTCCGATCCCCAAAAACCCCGCCCAACACCACCCCGCCTATGCTAACATCCTAAAAATGAAGACATATCGCACAATCGCAGGCCAGACTCGGTCCTACGAATAAATGTCAAACTACGACCAAATCGGAATTCTGTATGATAAAGCTGAGAAACTTGTCAGTGTGCGATATTCCGTGTTCGATGCCGGATCAGACGGGAAGGACTGGATTGAAGCGGTTGAGATGCGGTTTGAAGACACGGTTGCAACCATTTATGCAGAACCGGAATTCGACACACTTCGTTTAGAATTAGGCGAAATGAAAGTCGGATCGGATTGTTACGTAAAAACGGCTACATCATTCAATCCATGGCGTAGCGTATTGGGCAGAACATTATCTTGGATGTGGTTACTCAAAAATCAGCAAGGTTACGAGGATGGTTTTAGACTTGAATTTTCTACAACAGAAATGGATAAGACATCTCGAATCATAACGCTGATTGGCATTGCATCATCAATTCAGATTTTTCTCTCTCAAGAGATCAATCTTCAGTAATCGGCCTCGCAGGAAAAGAAAAGAGGCTGTCTTGAAACTAGTTTTCGCGGCAGCTTCTTTTTTTGTGAAAGAAAGTGTTGAAGTCAGTGGTTTTTAGTATTGGTAAGTCTTTGGAGGTTGTGTGCGATTGCGATGAGGCCAATTTCGGTGGATGC
>JBGTII010000060.1:0-17249 GCA_041745735.1 Pyrinomonadaceae bacterium
GCAAGCTTGATCGCCGCGATGAGGCTCGATTCATCAGCGAGACCTTTGCCCGCGATGTCGTACGCCGTGCCATGATCGACCGACGTACGGATCAGCGGCAGGCCGAGCGTGACATTCACCCCCGAACCCAACGCCAGCGACTTAACGGCAATGGTCGCCTGATCGTGATAGAGAGCCACAACCGCGTCAAAATCCCCGCTAGCACAACGCCCAAATATTGTGTCGGGCGAATAAGGCCCGCTAACGTTGATCCCGGCTGACTTGCACTGCTCGACAGCAGGGATGATCTCGTCATGCTCTTCGCTGCCAAACATCCCGCCCTCTGATGCGTGCGGATTTAATCCCGCCACGGCGATAGTGATTTCACGACCAAGCAGTCTGCTGATCTCCCGATTTGCAAATCCGATCAGATCGACAAGAGCCGGAGTCTTTACCCGCTCAATTGCCTTGATCAATGGCAAATGGGTTGAAAGCAATACCACACGGAGTTTATCCGCAAAAAAGCTCATTCGAAAGTCTTCGGTATCCGTAAGCTCGGCAATAAACTCGGTGTGTCCGGGATAATTGTAGCCACCAAGAGCAATGGCTTTCTTACTGATCGGAGCCGTACAGATCGCATCGATCTTGCCCTCACGCCATAAATCGACCGCCTTTACAATATACTCCGCCGACGCCTTGCCCGTAACCGCAGCATCGACGCCGATCTCAAAATCCGATGGCAGATTATTGAGATCGATGATGTCGATATCGTCGAGAGCAACGCCCAGTTTTGCAGCAAGACCGTGCAAGTGTACCGCGTCACCGATCAATACACACCGGCACGCCGCTCGAACGCCTTCGTCCGAGATCGCTTTGAGAGTTATCTCCGGCCCGATACCCGCAGCATCGCCGATAGTTACTCCAATTGTTGGTTTTTGCTCGGACATCGTAGTAATAGACTATTAGACCTTTCGAAACTGCACAAATAAAAAAACTGAGAACCGTTTGATTTCAGTTCTCAGTTCTCAGTTCTCGTTTTCGGTTTACCTAGTCCGCGTGCCGACGCATAAAGGTCGGGACGTCGAGATTTTCGACCGGCTCGAGATCATCGGCAACGTAAGCAATATGCCTTGGTGCGACAGGTGCTGCCTCTACAACTTTCGGAGCAGGCACCGTCGCTGCGATCTGCGAATCAAATCCGGTGGCGATAACCGTTATATGTATCTCGTCGCCCATATCTTCCTTAATGACGCTGCCCCAGATGATGTCGGCGTTATCGTCGGCCTCGGTCTCGATCATACCGATCGCGTCCTCGACCTCGCCGAGCACCATATTCGGCCCGCCGGTGACATTGATCAGAGCGGCTTTCGCACCCTTGATCGAATGTTCCTCAAGCAGTTTGTAATCAAGCGCCGCACGCATCGCCTTAGACGCGGCATCTTCGCCGTCGCCCTTACCGATGCCCATCAGAGCAACACCCTTACCACGCATCACGGTTCGTACGTCGGCAAAATCGAGATTAATGATGCCCGGAGTGATAATGAGATCAGTAATGCCCTGAACAGCACGAAGTAAAACGTCATCCGCACGACGAAAAGCCTCCATGATGGTGATCTTTTCCTCGACCTCGCGGAGTTTGGAATTCGGAATTGTGATAAGCGTATCGACACATCCCCGAAGCTCAGCCAAACCCTTTTCGGCCTGTGCCATCCGCTTTTTTCCCTCGACAGCAAAAGGCTTGGTGACCACAACCACGGTCAATGCACCCAGCTCAATAGCAAGCGAAGCTACAACCGGAGCCGCACCCGTCCCCGTTCCACCGCCAAGTCCGGCGGTTACAAATACCATGTCCGAGCCCTCGAGTACGTCGAGTAGTTTCTCTGTATCCTCGAGCGCCGCGGCACGTCCGATCTCGGGGTTCGACCCGGCACCGAGCCCGCGTGTCGATTTGCTCCCCAGCTGGATCTTCATCGGCGCCTTTGACGCGTTCAGCGCCTGCAGGTCCGTATTGGCGACGATAAATTCGACGCCCTTGATACCCGCGTCGATCATTCGATTGACGGCATTGCTGCCGCCGCCGCCGACGCCTATTACCTTGATCCGCGCACCGGTAATTGGCGGTTCGTCGATAAACATTTTTATGCCGTTGGTATTCATTTCGAGGTCATCCATTAAGGTAAAGTTTCCCATAGCGGAATTAAAAAAACTAATTTATCAAGGTTAGCATGTACAACAAGATATTGGGTTATCGGTTGCTAATGATACAACCGTTTGTGGTAATTTCAAAATCCGCTGTAACAATTATTTAAACTTATCACGAAAATTTCCGAACCAATCGGCGACCTTTCGCACGGACGATCTATCCTCACGCCCGCCGTATCGCAATTGGGTGTGCATCGACCTCAGGGCCAGCCCGCACGCCGTCGCCCACGCAGGGCTTTGGACCTCTTCGACCAGTCCGCCAAAATATGTTGGCTCGAGATATCCGACACGCGTTGGGGCGTCAAATATCTGCTCGGCGATCTCGGGCATTCCGCGAACAAGCGATGCTCCGCCCGTCAAAAACACACCGCCCGAAACCTGCGCCTTAGCCTCGCGCAGATCTTTTGCAATGTGCTGCATCAACTCGACCGCACGCGGCTGCATGATGTCGCAGAGGATCTCTTTTGATAGCTCGCGTGTTTCATGCCGGCCAAAAGATTCGATCTCAATGACCTCCTGCCGCTCGTCTTCGCCGATGAGAAATGACGCTACGCATCCGTGTGTGTGCTTGATCTTGTCCGCCTCAGGTATCGAAACGCGTAAACCCGTCGCAATGTCGCGGGTAAATAGCATACTGCCAAACGGGAACACCGCCGTATGCTGCACCGCCCCGCGGCCAAATATCATTAGGCTCGTGATCTCAGACCCCATGTTGACGACCGCACATCCGTATTCCTTGTCGTCGTCGGTCAAAACGCTCTCGGCGGCCGCAAGCGGCTCAAGGACGAGCTTTTCGACCTCGATACCCGCACGTTTCACGGCCTTTTCAAGGTTCTGCCGAACCGCACTCGGGCTAGTGACAATGTGTACCAAAGCCTCAAGCCGTGCTCCATTCATGCCCACCGGCTCAGTGATGCCGTCTTGTCCGTCGATAATAAATTCCTGCGGCAGACGGCTGACGATCTCCCATCCTGGCGTCAGCGGCATTGCGCTTGCCGAATCTACGGCCCGCTCAGTATCTTCGTCCGTGATCTCCTTGTCAGGGCCGGCGACGGCGACAACACCGTTCTTATTCTCACCGCGTAGGTGTTCACCCGACAGATTTACGGTCGCAAAATCAACATCCAAACCGCTGACGCGCTCCGCTTCGCTGACCGCCTTGCGAATCGCCTCGGCAACTGCCTCAGTCGAAGTCACAACGCCGCGACGCAGCCCCTTAGACTCGGCCTCGCCCGCACCGACAATATTCATCTTGCCGCTCGGATCGTATTCGCCGATCACGCATCGCACTTGATCGGTCCCAACATCGAGCCCTACGGCCTGTATTTCGTTACTCATATCGACACTCAAAATTCAAGATACTGTATCACCGGCGACGCCCCGCCAACATTGACCGATTTGATCTTTGCACCTTTGCCCGTGACGACCTCGATTGCGGTTTTGAGGCTCTTACCAAGGCTGTCTTTTGCCAGTAAGACCGAGATCGTCCTCCCGGAATCCTCAACGACAGCTGTCGGCTCCCGGATGTCAGTCAGATCCACCTGCTTTACACGGGCCATCAGATCAAACTGCTTCCATTCGTCAAGCATTTTCTTATACAGCTTGAGCCGAGCGATATTGTCAGCTGGAGCCTTCTCAGTTTTTGCCTCATCCCAACCATGCAGGACAAAAGGAAAATCCTTATCGTTACCATTCATCGCCGATAGAATCGTGCCCTCGCCATCAACCAGAAAATCACCGGCTTTCAGATGCACTATCGCCTGCGGGACACGCTCAGTGATATCAACCCGGATACCTGCGGGTAGCATTCGCGACACTGACGCAGATTTTACAAACGGAAATTTCTCTATCTTTAACCTGATGTCAGCAAGATCAGCGTTCCAAACGCCCGGTTTTTCTGTCTCAGACGCCACGATTCGTCGAATATCCTCGACCGGCGTCCTGTTCGTGCCCCGAACCTCGATGTTGCGAACCTTAAAAAACTGCGAGTCGGTCGCCGTTCGGTAAAACGTAAATCCGAGCACCGCAATGGCGACTATCAGCACAGCACTGATCGCAAGCGGCAACCCAAAGCGGCCAAAATTCTGCGACACGCCGCCACGTGACAGTTTTGTCGACGTAACACGCCGTCCTTTCACTGCGGTCGTCCTAGACCTTGATGTTGCTCGTTTCTTTTTCGCCATTCCTTTCCTAAACTCCCCTCCTTACGAAGAGGGGTGGCAGCGGCTTCCGCTGACGGGTGGTTCTCTTAGCCCCGGTTTTTCAGTTTTTCCACGATCTCATCCGAGAGCCGCGTAACGCTACCCGCCCCAAGAGTGATGACCAAGTCGCCCGGCTGCAGATGTTCGCAGACCTTTTCGGTTGCCGTGTCGATATCACCGATATACGAAACATTTTTATGGCCAAAACGCTTTATGTTTTCGGCAAGCACCTCAGCATTAATTCCCCCGATCGGTTGCTCGCTCGCGGCGTAGATATCGAGCAAAAACAATACGTCTGCGTTGTTAAATGCCACGACAAAATCGTCCATCAACTCCTGCGTCCGCGAATATCGATGCGGCTGAAAAACGACGACGTTTCGCTTGCCGCCGGAGCTGTTCTTTGCCGCCGAAAGCGTCGCGAGGATCTCGGTCGGATGATGGCCGTAATCGTCGACGACAGTAATACCATTGACCTCGCCCTTGAACTGAAAACGCCGGTTCGCGTTCTTAAAGCCCTCAAACGCCGACACGATCTTTTCGAACGGCACCTCCATTTCCAATGCGACCGCCGTCGCTGCTAACGCATTGTAAACATTGTGTTTGCCGGGAACAGGCAAATGCATTCGCCCCAGATCTTCGCCCCGTTTCCAAACTGAGAATGACGAGCCAAACGAATCGTCATATTTGATATCGTGAGCCGAAACATCGGCCTGTGCGGTCATACCATAGGTCACACGGCGGCGTTTTATATTCGGGATTATCAACTGCACATTCGGGTCATCGAGGCAGATGATCGCTGCACCAAAAAACGGCACTTTGTTCACAAAATCGGTAAAACACTGCACGACATCGTCCATGCCTTTTTACGATTCCATGTGCTCTTTGTCGTTGTTTGTGACGACCGCGATCGTCGGATAAAGCATCAGAAACGACCGGTCGCTTTCGTCAGCCTCGGTCACAAACCAATCGGACTGTCCGAGCCGTGCATTCGACCCCAAGGTCTCGACAACTCCGCCAACAACAGTCGTCGGATCGAAACCGGCGTGCCCCAAAATTGTCGCAACCATCGAAGTCGTTGAGGTTTTGCCATGCGTACCCGAAACTGCAACTGCATAAGGTTTGAGCACCATCAACTCTGCGAGCATCTCGGCCCGCGGGATAACCGGAATTCCCTTTTCCTTTGCTATGACGACCTCGGGATTGTCCTCTTTGACCGCCGATGAATAAACAACGACCTGCGCATCACCGACATTCTCAGCCGCGTGGCCGATAAAGATCTTTATCCCGCACTCAGTCTCAAGCCGGTCCGTATTCTTTGATTTAATCGCGTCCGAGCCACGCACCTCAAAGCCCAGATTGGACAGAACCTCAGCTATACCGCTCATCCCGATGCCGCCGATGCCGATAAAATGTATGCGTTTTACGTGTCTAAACATTTAATTTCAATTGTTCGATAAGGTCTACCGTCTTCTCCGCCGCGTCCCGGCGGCCCAAAGATCTCGCAGCCGTTTCCATCGCGGTTATTGCGTCTGGTGAACCAATAAGCTCCGCAATACTGTCGGCCAGTGCATCACCCGTCAGATCGCTCTGCAATATCATCTTCGCCGCACCTGCCCGCTCAAGAGCCTCGGCATTTTTACGCTGATGATCGTCCGCCGCCGTCGGCAACGGTACCATTATCGATGCCTTTCCTGCAGCCGCAAGCTCGGCACAAGTCGTCGCACCAGCTCGGCAAATAACGACGTCGCTTTTGCCAAATTCAACAAAAATATCCGGGATATACGGCCTTACATCCGCTCCAGAAAATGCCGAATCAGCATACGCCGTCTTTACATTATCAAAATCCGACTCGCCCGTCTGATGCGTGATGGTCAATCTTCCGGCGAACGGTTTCAGCTTTTCCAGCCCCGCCGTCATCGCCGTATTTATCGCCCTAGCCCCCTGCGATCCGCCAAAGACGAGGACGTGAAATTCGTCCGTTCTGGGCTTTGCTACAACGTCAAAAAACTCCTGCCGCACAGGATTCCCGGTAACGACCCCCTTTTCACCAAAGAATGCCAGAGCCTCGTCAAACGTCAATGCCGCTTTATCGACAAACATTGCAAGCCTCCGATTGGTAAATCCAGGCAATGCATTGGAATCCATCACCAGCGTCGGCACACCCATTATCGCCGCCATGAGCAGCACCGGCCCCGAAACATAACCGCCCGCCCCAACTACAACGTGCGGCCTAAACTGCCGGATGATACGACGGGCCTCAAGAAAACTTTTTGGCAGCACGGATAGCCCTTTGATCTTGCCAACAAGTCCAACGTTCTTTAATCCAGCGCTATTTATCAACGAAAGCTGATATCCACTATCCGGCACGATCTTTTTCTCGAGCCCGCGCGCGGTGCCGACAAACAGCACTTCGGACTCGCCGTCGCGGGCCATGATCTCGTTCGCCACGGCAATTCCCGGATAGATATGTCCGCCGGTCCCGCCGGCTGCGATCAATATTTTCATTTTGAGCCAGCTGCCTTTCGCCGTTTGGCGACACGCCTTTCCGGCCTATCCTCAACTGTTCCCGCAAATCGCGAGATACTCAACAATATCCCAACTCCGATCAGCGTGACGACTACTGACGAACCGCCGTATGAAATAAATGGCAGCGGTATGCCCTTTGCGGGCAAGATCGAGATCACGACACTGATATTGAACAGCGCCTGCACGATGATACCGGTGATTATGCCGATGCCAAGTAGCGTACCAAACCTGTCAGGTGCCATCACCGCCGCTCTTGCACCCCGCCAGAGTAATAATCCGAACGCGATCAAAACCGCCAATGTTCCGACCAACCCCAATTCCTCGCCGACCACCGAAAAGATAAAATCCGAGTACGGGTACGGCAAGTAATAAAGCTTTTGGTGCCCCTTAGCGAAGCCTTCGCCAAGCACGCCGCCCGAACCAATTCCCATCAACGACTGACACACTTGATACCCGGTTGCCCCCGCATTCTCCCGGCTGCACGGATCAAAAAATGCCATCAGCCTTGCGAACCTCCACGGTGCAAGCAACACCGCAGCCGCTCCTCCGATAACGAGCACCCCGACCACGCCCAGTATATACAAGAGGCGCGCACCGGCCGCGAAATAGACGGTCGCAAAAATCGCTGACAGCACGATCACGGTCCCAAGGTCAGGCTCAAAAAATATCAGCCCTGCGATCAAGCCGAAAACTAACACGCATGGCAGCAAAGTCCGTCTGAATTCACCGACCAAGTCTTCGTTGCGCGTCAAAAAATACGCGAAGAATATCGGTAACGCCAGCTTAGCAAGCTCGGACGGCTGAAACGAGAATCCCGCAAACCGTATCCAGCGTCTAGCTCCGTTGATCTCCGGAAACCCAAACACAGCCACAAGCAAAATGCATGTAACGGCCAGTCCGCCATAAACAACCCACGGCTTTTCAAAAAAATGATAGTCGATGCGGCTGACGACATACATCCCTATCAGCCCGATCAGCGTAAAACCGATCTGCTTATAAAAATAGGTGTTTTGGCTGACACTGTCCGTTTCTTTGAGCGAAAACATCGCCGACGCACTATAGACCATCATCGCGCCGAACAAGGCGAGCATCGCCGCGATGCCAAACATAAACCAGTCTATGCTTCGTTCCTGGGCCATTCTTTCCTGTCGGAACCGCCTGCGTAAGTGGGCGGTCAGACTTATAGCGTTACCGGCCGCCCTAACGTAGGCAGTTCTGACAACCTCAGCACCGCTTCCTTAAACACCGCCCCGCGTTCCTCAAAGCTATTGAACATATCAAAACTCGCGCACGCCGGAGCCAGTAAGACCGCGTCACCGTTCTCTGCGGCAATACACCCTTTCGTAACAGCATCTTCCATCGTCCCCGCACGAATGATCTCTGCGAGTCCCGTGAGTTGCGATTCGATATTATCAGCATCCTCACCGATCAAGATCAATGCCCTTACAGAGCTTTCGATCAGCGGCACAAGCGGTGCGTATGGTGCATTTTTGCCTTTGCCGCCTAGAATTAGTATCGTCTTGCCCTCGCCGCCGGTCAGTGCTTCGAGCGCTTTTGAAGTCGCATCAACCGAAGTCGCCTTTGAGTCGTTGTAAAACCTTACGCCATCGATCTCGGCAACAAATTCGATGCGGTGTTCGACTCCTTTGAAATTTTTGACCGTCTCACGCATCGATTCGGGATCGGCTCCGCAAGCGAGGCCCGCCGCAAACGCTGCGAGGACATTCTCAACATTGTGCAGCCCTTTGAGAAAGATCTCTTCGCGCGTCGTCAGCACCTTTTCCTTGCCATTCGCCCTACAAACAAGCTCATTTCCCCGCAAAAACAGCCCGTCTTCAAGCTCTCGTTTGACGCTAAACATCACGACATTTGCGAGCAGCCCATTTGCCCAGTCGGCCGTTATCGGATCGTCGGCGTTCAAAATGGCGACATTGTCCGCCGTCTGGTTCATAAAAATACGATGTTTAGCCAACGCGTATTCGTGAAAGCCCTCGTACCGGTCAAGGTGATTTGGCGTTACATTAAGGCAAAGCCCGACATTTGGCCGAAAATCGACTATCGTCTCAAGCTGAAAACTAGATAGCTCGGCAACCGTCCATCCGTCATCGGCAGATGTCTCAGCTAGACTCAACAAAGGCGTTCCGATATTGCCGCCCACCTGCGTCGGAATGCCGGCGTCTTTTAACAGTTCGCCGATTAGAGCGGTCGTCGTCGTCTTGCCGTTCGATCCGGTAATGGCGACGATGCGACCTTTCATAAAGCGATACGCCAGTTCGACCTCGCCGATGACCTCGCCGTCTTTGCGGTCGACGTAGCGCGCGGGAATGGTGTTCGTCGGCACTCCCGGCGAGATGACGACGAGATCGATCTGATCGAGCAGCCACGACGGAATGTCGCCGCCCATCAGCCCAACATTCAATTCAGTTTTCAAAGATCTCGCTGCGTCCGTCCAGCTTTCGACTTCGCGGTTATCGTGCAGAGCAACCGTCGCACCGCGTTCCGCCAGGAACCTTGCCGACGCTACGCCGGACTTTCCCGCCCCCAAAACCAAAGCTTTCCTGCCCTCAATATTCATCAGATCCTGATCTTGGTCCATCTTGGTCCACCTTGGTCCACTTGGTCGGACCGGACCAAGATCCCATTTATCGTAATTTCAAAGTGGACAAACTCAGCAAAGCAAACAATATCGCCACAATAACGAACCGAAACACGATCTTTGGCTCTTTCCACCCCGACATCTCAAAATGATGATGCAGCGGCGTCATTTTGAATATTCGCTTGCCAGGCTGGCCGTCCCGCTTTGTCAGTTTGAAAACCGAAACCTGCGTCATCACCGACAACGCCTCGATAATAAATACGCCGCCGATAAAGGGCAGAAGAAATTCTTGCTTGGTCAAAATGGCCACTGTGCCAAGGGCACCGCCAATAGCCAGCGAACCAACATCACCCATAAAAACCTCGGCCGGTGGCGCGTTATACCAGAGAAATCCGAGACTCGCACCAGCCATCGCTCCGCAAAACACCGTCAATTCGGCGGACGCCGGATTATGCGTAATATCCAAACGCTCAGCCCAACGTGCATCGCTTGCAATATAGGTCAGAGCAGTCAGAGCCGACATCGCAATGAATGTAACGCTAATCGCGAGGCCGTCAAGCCCATCGGTCAGGTTAACCGCGTTCGACGAGCCCAACAAAATGAACGCAATAAACAGTAAATACATTCCCGCCGGTATAACGCTTGCCCCAAACGGTAATGCGGTTTCTTTGAAAAACGGAATGCTAAGATTCCACGAATAGCTAGTAAAGAAATATAAAACGCCCCAAACGAGCACTGCGGTCAATAATTGTCCGGCAAGTTTTTGCTTGCCTGTAAGTCCGAGACTGCGTTTTTTAACGATCTTGATCCAGTCGTCCGCAAATCCGACCGCCGCAAACAACGTGGTCGCACTGAGTGCAAGCCACAAGTAAAGCCCGTCAAGCTTTGCCCAAAGCACGGTCGAAATAAATACCGAACCGATCACAAGAATCCCGCCCATTGTCGGCGTTCCCTTTTTATCGATATGTGACGCCGGCCCTTCTTCGCGGATCTCCTGGCCAAATTTTAATTCAGCAAGCTTGCGGATCACCTTTCCGCCAAACAGCATCGAGATTAGCAGCGCCGTCACAGCGGCAAGAGCCGTTCGAAACGTCACGTATTGAACGACGTTAAAAACCTTGTAGAAGTACGGCGAATCGTACTCCGACCCGAACTGTCTGAAAACAAACTGATAGAGGAAATGATATAGCATCTTGCTTTAGGCTTTGCCCGTATCCTCCAATGCAAATTTTTCCAACAACTTCTCGATAACCTTTTCCGTCCGCACACCGCGCGACCCTTTGACCAATATCACATCGCCTTCTGTAGCAAGACTGGTGACAATTTCGCCCGCTGCGTCCGAATCGGCCGCAAACTGTGAATGCTCAAGCCCAACAGATATTGCACCGGCTACCAGCTCCTGCCCAAATCCGCGAACACCGATCAGCACATCGACGCCGCTTTTAGCGATCGCTTCACCCGTTTCGCGGTGAATATTCGCCGCATCCGGCCCAAGCTCAAGCATCTCGCCCGCAACCACTATCTTTCGTTGACCGTTATTGCTGCCCTCGACGAGCGTGTTGACCATCGAAAGCAGAGCGGTAGGGTTCGAGTTGTACGAATCGTTGATAACCGTAAATCCGTCAGCAAAATGCAGCACCTCGCCGCGTTGCGGTGGCGGTTCAACTGTCCTCAAACTCTCAGCAACATCGCCGACTGTCATCCCAAAACTGCGACCCACGGCTGCGGCTGCCAACGCATTGAGAATATTGTGTTTGCCGTTGAGCGGAAATGTTACTTCTGCCCTCTCGTCGCCAAAAACAAGCGTAAACGTTGTCTCGCCAAAACGCTCAAATCTGATATTTTCCGCCCGCACGTCGGCCTCATTATCGACGCCGTACGTGATCGTCCGGCCTTTGCTCAACGGCTCCATAGCCGCAACACGCGGGTCGTCAGCGTTAAGGATGGCCGTTCCGCCTACCTTCATTCCTTCGACAAGCTCTGCCTTTGCCTTGGCGACGTTCTCGATCGAGCCTAGATGCTCGACGTGGACGGGTAAAACGTTTAGCTCGACAGCGACATCCGGCGGCGTGATCCGGCACAGACGGGCGATCTCGTTATTGGGCGTGGACATACCCATCTCCAAAACTGCGACATCGTAGCTTTTGTCATTCGCCAGATTAATGACGGTCAACGGCAACCCAAGGCCGTTGTTGTAATTTTTTATATTGCGCAGCACCTTGCGGCCGCTCGACGCTAAGACATGTGCAGTTAGTTCTTTCGCCGTGGTTTTACCCGCACTTCCGGTGACTGCGACAACCGGCTTATTCCATTCGAGATAGATCCCGTGAGCCAGTAACTGAAACGCCGCAATGGCATCATCGACGAAGATCAGGCGGTCGCGAAACGGCTCCAATGCGGCTCTATGTTCCTCGTACCTTTCTCCACGAACGACACATGCGACCGCACCTTTTTCAAACGCAGCCGGGACAAACTGGGTCGAATCGTCAAAATCGCCGTTAAAACAATTGTCCTTATATTCAGGCTGGGACAGGGCAAAAAACATCCCCTCCGGCTGAACCTCGCGCGAATCGATAGCAAAAGAACCCACTTCGCGAGCAAGCAAAGTGGGGTCTAGTGTGGACGCTTGAGCATTCATATATCCGATGGCGGTTTCAAGTTTCAAGTTTTCGTGTCTACCCGTTCTGCGATCTTTTTTAACGTCATCCGCCGCTTGAATATGGCGGTCATTTTACCTTTGGCATCAAGCTTTTTGAGGGTCGTTTTCTTGATGTCTTTTGTCTTATTCTTATCAGCCGGGTCAGCCGGTTTTACTGTCGTTCCTTTTTCGGTCTTGTCGCCCGGTTTTGCTCTTATTGCGTCAACCGGTGGAGCCTCAGGGATATCTTTGCTCGCAATCAGCGTTTCTTGTTTGAAAGGAGCATCTTTTGCTACCCTCATATCCTCGAGGATCTGCTGGGCCACCTCGCGAAAGACCGGGGCCGAGACCATGCCGCCATCGCGTCCGCCAACCTTTGGCTCATCCATCACGACCGCAACGACAATTTCCGGATTATTCGCCGGTGCCATCCCGATAAATGATGAGATGTATTTGGATGAGTCGACCGATTTCGATTTCGCGTTAAATTTCCACGCCGTACCGGTTTTTCCTGCCGCAGTATACCCATTCAACTGGGCCCGCTTGCCTGTTCCCGTCAGCACCACCTGTCTCATCATCGTCCTCAGATCTCGCGCAGTTTGAGCGCTGACCACCTGTGTTTGCTTCGGTTCGGTGATCGTTTTCGGTTGCTCATTAGAGCGGCGAATTTCCTTGATAATGTGAGGTTGGACCCTAACTCCGTCATTTGCTATCGTCGCAAAAGCCCCTGTTATTTGCAACGCCGTCACATCAATTTCATACCCGATTGCCATCGAAGCGAGCGAGTCGCCGTTCCACCTCTCAGGCGAACGTACGACACCCTGTATCTCGCCCGGTAGCTCGACGCCTGTCCTGGCTCCAAACCCCAATCGCTGCACCAGAGAATGGAAATCATCTTTGCCGACACCGATTGCGGTTTTGATCGCACAGACATTACTCGATAAGGCAAAGGCCTGCGAATAATTGACGCGTCCGACGCCGTGCGAATCGGAAAACTTACGATCCGCCACCATGATCGTGCCGTTTCCCGAGTCGATCATATCGCCCGGCGTAAAGAGCTTTTTCTCAAGCCCCGAACCGTACGTGATCAACTTAAAGACCGACCCCGGCGAATATACCGACTGGATCGCTTTATTGCTGATATGTTCAGCAGCCGTTTCCGTAATTGTGTTCGGGTCAAATGACGGATAGTTTGCCATCGCTAGGATCTCGCCCGTCTTTGGCACCATCACGATCACCATTCCGGATCTTGCACCCGACGCGCGCACCTGCTTTTCCAGCGACTGCTCGGCCATATACTGATATGCCGAATTGATCGTCAACACGATGTCGCTTGGCTTTTCACGTTCGGAAATAGTTTCGTCATAGACGCGGCCCAGTCGATCACGCTCCTGCAATTTGCGTATCAAGGCACCGTGCAAAACGTCGTCTTGCGACTGTTCAACACCGGCCTTGCCATCGTCTTCCGCATTACTAAACCCGATGACCTGCGCAGCAAGAGTGTTATACGGATAACTACGCTTTTGATCGTCTTTCCAGTAAAGCCCTGTAAAGTTGGGCAGATCGCCTTTTTTTAGATCGGCAGTGTCGAGGGCCCTGTTGTATTTTTGAGCCGTCTCGTCATCAAGCTTTTTAGCGATGGCAACATATTTCTTGTTGCCTTCTTTTCCCAGCCGCAATTGTGCGGCAAGCTGCACGGCGTCGAGCTTTAGAGCTTTAGCGATCGATTTTGCCGCCGCGTCGGTGTCCGTTATCTCAGAGGGGTTTGCGTAGAGCGTTTTGACCGGCAGGCTCATCGCAAGAGCGCGTTCATTGCGGTCAAAGATCGTCCCTCGCAGCATGCGGTCGTGTTTGACGTCTTGACGAAGGCCAATGGCCTTTTGCTTGAGCGCCGCGTGCTGCGTTACTTGCAATTGAAAAAGCCGCACGCTGATCCCGCCGATCCATAGCACAAAGACCGCGACGATCAGCATAAATCGAGTAAAAGCGACCTGACGAAGATTTTTCTTGCGGGATTTTGGAGATCTTTTCATGACGCTACTTTTCGAAAAAATGTAAATGGGTTATTCGGCTGACATTGTGCGTTTGGCCTGGCTCGCGGTCTTATTGTTCTTAACAAGAGCGGTTGTCATGGCTTGCGGCACGGGCTTTATTGAAGCTGTCCGAACGATAAGCGTCTTGTCAGGAGCAGCGGCCGTCGCAGCGGCAATGGTAGGCGGCACGCCTTTGTCTTTCGTCGCCGAGGTCAACTGAGCCATTTGCGGCTGATCGGCCGTTGAATCGCCAAACCCGGCTTTCTTAGCAGCCTTTTTGATCTCATTTGGCGACGATGATTTCTCACGCGCCAGCAGCAAGCGTCGTTTTTCGCTTTCGAGATCGTTGATCTCCTTTCGCAAACGCGAATTCTTCATCCCGTAATCCATCGAAGAAAAGTGCTGACGCCCCGCGAAGAAAAATCCCGCCAAGACCAGCAGGCCGCAGACTAGGATCAACGCATAAGTTTGCCCGCGTTTTTGTTCGCTTTTTCGTCGTGTCGCTTTTCTTTTCTTGGTCATTTCGGGGTCCTCCGTCTCTAAATTCAAGGGTTACTGCTCTAACTTTCGGCACGCTCTCAGCTTTGCACTGCGTGAGCGTGGATTTTCAACAATTTCTTCGTCGGTCGCCGTGACCGGCTTTCGCGTCAAGATCTCAACCTTTTTCGCGGCACCGCACATGCATTGCGGTATTCGCGGCGGGCAAAAACACCTGCCCGAAAGCTTTTGGAACGCCTGCTTTACGATCCGGTCTTCCAGCGAGTGAAAGGTGATGATCGCGAGCACACCGTCAGTTTTCAAAATATCAACCGCATCCGTCACAAACTGCTCGATTATGTCGAGCTCGCCGTTGACCGCGATCCTCAGTGCCTGAAACGTCCGCGTCGCCGGATGTATCTTGTCCTTTGGGCTGGTGCGAACCGCCCGGCGGACCAGATCGGCAAGCTGCGTCGTCGTCTCGATCGGCTCGCCCTGATCTCGCTTTTCAACTATCCACTTCGCGATCTTTCGCGAGACACGCTCTTCGCCGTACTTATATATAATGTCGGCGATCTCTTTTTCGTCAGCGGTCGCGAGCAACTCCGCAGCCGTCATGCCGCCCGACTCGGCGTCCATACGCATATCAAGCGGAGCGTCGAATCTAAAACTAAATCCCCGCGTTTCGCTATCAAGCTGCAGCGACGAAACCCCAAGGTCCGCCAAAACTCCGTCCGGCCCCGCCTTCCCCACGATCGTCCGGATGTCCGCAAAATTTGCGCGGACAAACTTTACCCGCTTGCCAAAAGCCTTGAGCCTCGTCTTCGCGAGCTTCATTGCGGCCGTGTCCTGATCGATGCCAATGACCGTCGCGTCCGGCGAAGCCTCAAGTATTCCTTCGGTGTGGCCGCCAAGCCCAAGCGTCGCATCCACATACAGCCCGCCTTTTTCCGGCTCAAGGAAACCGAGAGTTTCCGCGAGCAGAACCGACCGGTGTGCATTTGCGGCGTCAGATTCCGGCATATTCAAAGATCACTTTTCGGGCATCATCCGTGCGGTTAAGCATTTTGAAATTCGTGCGAACGGTTCCCGGCGCCATCGTTTTGGCGCTTATGCTCTTAAACAGTTGTATTGGGTGTGGCCGTTTTACCTCGAAAGCCATATCAAGGTTTTTGTACAGCAAATGAATAATACGCCGACTCTTCGAGTGGTGTCAAGAGTTAATTTTATCAAAGTGCTTAATCATGCGTTTAAATGACTTGGCACCAAAACGATCGCGCATTTTTGCATGGTTTTTGTGTTTTCCGGCCTCGCTGATATAGGATAAAAGTCGATTCGCGTGACCCTAAATGACGCCCTTATTTTTCCAGTTAATAATTTTCGGCTTGCTTGCCGCGGCTGCGAACGTCCTCGGCGGGCTCGTGCTGTTCCCTTCGCAGCTGCATCAGAGCTACAAGCGTTTCCTCAAATACCTGCTGGCACTCGGCGCGGGGTTTATGCTGGCGGTCGCTCTGTTTGAGATTCTGCCAAAAACGATCACGATCTGGCAGGCGGCAAATCCGGGCGACCCTGAGAATCTTTACATGCCGATGATGCTGCTGCTCGGGGGTTATCTGCTCACGCAGTTTGTCGAACACACCATCGCCCCGCACTTTCACCTTGGCGAAGAGATGCATTGCGACGACGACGATCACTCGCACGATCTGATCTCGACCCGCTCGGCGTACACGGCGGTCGGCGGGCTGCTGGTCCACACTTTCTTTGACGGAGTGACGATCGCCGCGGCTTCGCAGATAGACGTAAAGGTCGGGTTTCTCGTATTCATCGCCGTCTTTCTGCACAAATTCCCCGAAGGCTTTACGATCGGCTCGATGGTCATGGCCGCCGGCAAAGGCCGCCGTCAGGTAATGATCGCGACTTCGCTAATGGGACTGACGACGTTTTTGGGGGTGATGATCTTTTACTTTATCGGCAACAACGCCGGATCAGCCGTCGCCTACGCCCTGCCCGTCGCCGGAGGCGTCACCCTCTACGTCGCCGCCAGCGACCTCATCCCCGAAGTCAACCACCACGGCGGCAACAGCGTCTGGGTATCCCTAGCAGTCTTCGCCGGCGTCGCCCTATTCTTCGGCACGCATCAACTCCTCCACATGGCCTCGGGGCAATAATATGGCCTGTTTATGTTAGAATGGGGGAGAGGTAAGCTATGATCACAGCCATTGAACCAGCCATCAGTATTGATCCGGAGGTCATGCGCGGAGTTCCTGTATTTACGGGAACACGTGTGCCGGTCTCGGCTTTGCTCGAAAATCTCGAGGTCGGCGTTTCGTTAAACGAATTTCTCGAAAACTTTCCGACCGTCACCCGCGAACAAGCCGTCAGCGTGCTAGAGCATTTCCGTGCCAGCCTTAACGACATCAGCCTTGGTCCATGAAGATCATCATCGACGAATGCGTCCCCAGCATCGTAAAGCGTGGCCTGCCGGAACGCGGTATCGTTTCTGTCCAGGATATGGGTTGGGCGGGCGTGAAGAACGGCAAGCTTCTACAACTCGTCGTCGATGAGTTCGACGTATTTATCACCTCAGATAAAAACCT
>JBGTII010000061.1:0-5088 GCA_041745735.1 Pyrinomonadaceae bacterium
CATAAACGCCTGCACCAGCGACGAGCTGACCTGACTGAAAAACAAGACCGGAAATCCGCGAATGCCGAGCAGACCCGCGCGGAACGGATTCGACATCGAAAAAGGCTCGATCGGCGGATCGCCAAGCCAGACGGGAAGAAGAAAACGAAGGAAGGCGACAGTTAAGCCGCCCAGACCGAAAGCCGTGCCGATCAGGATGTCGCGCCCGACGAGCGGGTCTCTGAAGTCGCCCGCCAGCAGACGATTCCAGGAAATGACGCGCTCCGGCATATGCCGCCTCAGGAAAGGCTCGAGCGCGAGATACATCAATCCGGCGAAACACGCCCAGAAAAGCGCCGTTTGCAGAATGGAAATCAAAAGTATCGTTTCCAAGCCGGACGCGACGTGATGCACGCCAAATACCCTCGCGAGCAGCGCGACGATAAACAAAAAAAGCGTTACGCGAAACGCGCCCTTCAAATCGCTACGCCCGACGCGCACGTTTCTGATTGCCAGATATGCGCTAAGAATCAGAATTCCGAAAAATATCGAAAGCAAAATGATTGCGGAGGCCTCCAGACCGGACGACGTTTGCGCCGCGGTCTCAGATTCTCCTCTGCTGCCGGAAACTTGCCAGTCCGGTTTGCTCCACGGCTCGACTATTCTAAAGCCGACGAGCTTTCCGCGATAAGCGGCGGCTTCGACGCGAATCGAAATGTCGGGCTGCTCCGCGTATTTGCCCGTCCAAGCCTTACGTTCGTCATAAGCTCTGGCGGGCGCCCATAGGGATTCGGTTTCCTCAAATTCATTCAGATTTAGTCCGGCTTCTTTGAAAACCTCCGACCAGTCGAAAAGAATTTGAGCGTTTTTCGCTTCGTCAACCTGCGGGGGAACGGCGTCGAAAAAAGTCATTCGCCCTTTGGTGTCGACGCGCATCCGCACCATATCGGAAATCGAGTTCGGGGGGTCGTCCACCGTAACGACCGACCCGCTTTGCGACACGAGCGGCAGAGGGCTCTGCCGATACCAGAACTGCAGGACAGCCGGCTGGCCGGACGCCAATTTCTGCCAGCGCGTCGGGCTTTTGTCGTTTTCCTTTAGATATTCAACGAAATCTAATTCGTGGGTCCAGCCGTAGACGGAATCAACCGCCGGATAACCGAGACTTTCCGCCAGTTCGCGGCTACGCTCTCTTAGAACTTCCGGCGATTTGTCGAGTGGAACGAAGCGGTGGAGATGCGTCCGCTTCGACGCCAGCATCAACAGCGTCAGCGAAACAAAGACGACCGCCAGCAAACCAATCGCCGCGACGGGACGCAACGCGCCTTTTTTCGGAGCGGCAGCGACCATCTCGGGCGAGGGCGTGTCACCGGCGGCAAGTGCGGCCTCCAGAGGATTTCCGCCCGGCAACATCATCGCTACTTGAAGAGCGTTTTTAGGGCGTTCGGCCGGATCCTTTTCGAGACACTGGGAAATAACCTGCTCGACAACCGGATCGATGGTTTGCACCAGTTGGGAGGGATTTGTCGGCTCCGTGGTCTGGTGTTTTTTAATCAGATCGGCAACCGAGTTGGATTCGAACGCCTGCTTTCCGGTAAAGATCTCGTACAGCAACAGCCCAAGCGAATAAATGTCGCTAAGCACGGTGACCTCTTTGCCAGTCATCTGCTCGGGTGACATATAGGCCGGCGTTCCGACGCGGACCTCGGCGCCTTTTAGCTCGTCCTCAATACCGGCGATGCCAAAATCGGTGATCCGGGCCTTGCCGTTATGGTCGATGATGACATTTGCCGGTTTGAGGTCGCGATGGAGAATGCCAGCTTCGTGGATCGCCGCCAGGCCGAAACATAACTGTCGGGCAATCACGACCGCCTTATCCGATGGCAAACGACCGATACGCTTTAACAGCGATGACAGATCATCGCCCTCGACAAGCTCCATCGAAATAAAATGCCGTCCATCGATCTCACCGATGTCGAACACCCGGCAAACATTCACATGCGAGACCCGACGAGCGTTCCGCACCTCGGCGTGAAACCTAGCCAATGCGTCTTCATCTTTTTCGAGCTTGTCGGGTAAGAATTTGAGGGCGACGGGCTGGTCGAGCTTAATGTCCTCGGCCCTATACACTTCGCCCATCCCGCCTTTGCCCAGCAGGCCAAGGATGCGATAGCGATCGGCAAGGACAGTGCCAGCGACAAAATCACCTGCCTTAGTGTGGGCAGTCGTGCTACCCTTGATCGCCGTTTTGTTCTCGTCCCCGTTGCTAAGGCCGTCCCTCGCGGAACCAAGTTTTGTTGGGTCTTCCATCTAACTGATCCACTCTAAAATCCACGACTAAAAATTAGTGTTTTCATCTGCTGATACCCGTCTCTTCTTATTCAAACTGAATGTAAATCCAGTGCGGTGTTGAAAGCTTATACTTATGCCTGTCGCCCCGCCTTAAAGCCAAAGCTTCTCCTGAATACTCCAGTACGTCTAACACATGAGCTGCAAAAGCATGTTCGTCTAATTTGTTATACATTACTATTTCCTCTACATCTAACTCATCTGAAAACTGTCTAAAGTATAGATTATAAGCAGAGCCGCTAGGCTCATAATGATATTGTTTGATGCCAATTACACCGGGAAGAATATCGGTATGGATCGCCTGCAAGGATGCGGGATAGGTTCCGTGTTTCGCATGGTATGTTTCGATAGCCGAAATAAGGGGCTCACTATTTTTAACAGCGTATTCCCTGCTAAACTGAACCGCTGTCGGGATAAGTGAAAATTTAACCAAGGCCGCTATGATCGGCACCGCTATCAGATATAGTGGCACCGGATCAAGTTTTAACCCGTCAGAACTACTTTCGTTTTTGAGCTTTAAACCCGCCCTTATCAAGAGGTAAAAACACAACCCCAAAAAGAAAATTCCGAATGCAAAGTTATAGTTGGTTAATGCCCCAAGCGACACCCCAACCGTAATAAATCCCAACGCCAACAGTGTCGCAAATGCGAACCCTTTTGTTTTCGGGCTAGAACTACCATTAGGAGCGTTATGATGCGAGATCTCGAACCAGAGCCAGATCAGCCCGAGAGGAACCAATGGCAAACTTATCCAGCTGAATATCTGAGCCATGAATGACAGCGTCACGGCTAAACTGTCATACCTGCCCGGAAGGAATGGAAGAAACATACAAAGAGTTATCAACGCGACTATTGATATGATCTTGGCAGTGTGTTTTAGCATGACTTTGCAGGCTCGCCATATTTTACCCCTAAATCAAGTGTGAACAAAAACTAACGAATATCTAGGCTAAATCCTCTCCTTGTCTCGGCGACGAATGTCCAATGGCGGCACGGGCGGCCAGCCTTATTTTTATTGCTTGCTGTCTATACCGCCAGATGAGGAATTCGGCAAAGATCAGATTTGGTACCCAGCCGAGCCAGGCGACCGCTCGATAGACGTCCATTGGCGGCAGGCCGTCGACGGAATTATTAATGCTCCATTTCCACGCTCTGAGCGTGAGGGCGGAGAGGGTGAGGGCGTAGCTTCGGATCATGTACTCGCGGTGGGCATCATAATCACCGCCGCGCGCCTTAACCACGGCCATCGCCGTAAAGTATAGCCATCCGACGGCCAGCAGAATAAACGCGATCTTGGACGGTATCCCGCCGTTGGCGTAAAAGGCCATGATGAGGCTCGCCGGGCCGGTGATGAATAGAACATTTAGCGCGTAAGAGTAGCCAAGGCCGCGGTGAATCTTTGGATGATTATCCCTGATCTTTGTCGAAAACTGGGTAAATCCGGCCAGCAAGACCCAGACACTCATATAAACATGAACAAAAAAAGCGGTCCGCCAAACATCAAGATCGATGTAGTCTTGTTTGATCTGCAGAAACCCTACGTCTGTGTTGTAAGGAATGTATTCGACGGTGATCCTGGCCATCAGCACAGTGAAGAAAGCGAGAGCAGCCAACAGGAGCGCGTTCACCGTCAATTCACGTTTGATAAATCCTTTGGACTTAGGTGATAATGATTGCCTATCCATATGAAAAATTTACTATTGTTGATCCTTTCCGCTTCGTTCCTGGTCGGTTGTAACACCGTTAAGTCGAGTGATACAACCGCAAAGGTTAATACTACCACCGCCGCCGATCCCGTGGCGGCTGAAACCCCTTCGCCCGATGCTCCGTCTTACCAGGGCGTGAGTGCGGCGGACGCCGAAGCCCAAAAGATCCTCGGCTCGTATGTCGGTGCATTTGGCGATAACAAGATCACGATGATGATCACAAAGGCTGCGGGAAATTCCGTGACCGGCCGTACCATCGTCGGCGGCAACGACCGTCCGTTTGACGGCACCTATAAGATCGAGAATGCTGTAGCGACGATCGAGGCCAAAGAGCCCGGCGATCACAAGGACGACGGCGTTTTCAAATTTTCGGTCGCGACCGGCGACGCGAAACAGGTAAAGGGAACTTGGAAAGCCAACGACACAAAGCGTCCCGAGAAAACCTACACGCTCGACCGCCGCAAATTTGAGTACAAAGCCAACGTCGGCGGCTGGCCCGAAGCTTCGACGCGTTTGCTAAAAACCAAAGACGTCGAGAATCTGGGCAAAAACGAGTTGCAGCTAATGCGGCAAGAGATCTTTGCACGCCACGGTTACTGTTTTAGCAAGAAAGAGTTTCGCCAGCGGTTTGAGAACGAAGACTGGTACGTACCTGACACCGTCGACATCCGCGGCCGCCTGACCGACATCGAGAAAAAGAACATCGCCCTCATCAAGCGTTATGAGAAATACGCCGAAGTCTATGGCGATGAATTTGGCCGATAAATTCCTTTAGCCACAGAGAACACGGAGAGCACTGAGAACATTCTTAGTGCTCTTTTTTGTAGTCTTTTAACAAAGAGCGAGTCCCGCGTCGAGAGCTTTTATTAATTCATCGACTGTGTCTTTGGACGAATTGAGCATAAGGCCCGTTCGGATGACGTTGCCGTAGAGGCCGCCTTTACCGATGAGGACGCCTTGGCGTTTGGTTTCTTCGAAGATCTTGAGGACGGATTGCGGGTCCGGCTCTTTAGTCTTGCGATCTTTGACGAGCTCGATCGCCCGCATGATGCCC
>JBGTII010000062.1:0-26614 GCA_041745735.1 Pyrinomonadaceae bacterium
CATCCATTGCATGTTCAAGATTCTTTACGCCGACGACACGAATACCAAGGAGTTTTTCGAGGCCTTTTTTGTTTGATTCCGGCAGGATCAGCTTTTTGAAACCGAGAGTTTGGGCTTCGCGTGCGCGGGCTTGGGCTTGGAGGACGCCTCGGACTTCGCCGGTTAGGCCGACTTCGCCAAAGACGGCGGTTTCGGGCGGGACTTGTAGATTGCGAAAGCTTGACGCGATCGCCGCGAGGACGCCGAGGTCGGCGGCGGGTTCGTCGATCTCCATACCGCCGGCGACGTTCACAAAAACGTCGTCGCCCGCAAGTTGAAAACCAAGCTGTTTTTCGAGAACGGCGATCAGTAAGCTTGCCCGATTGTGATCAAACCCCTGCGTCATCCGCCGCCCGCTGCCAAATTTTGTCCCGCTCACGAGTGCCTGCACCTCGACAAGCATCGGACGCGTGCCTTCCATACAAACGGTGACGACCGAGCCGGTGGCGTTTTCAGGACGCTCTTGTAAAAAGAGTTCAGACGGATTGCTAACGGGCACGAGCCCGGCGTTCGTCATTTCAAAAACACCGATCTCGTTTGCCGCTCCAAAACGGTTTTTGGTCGCGCGGAGGATGCGGTGGGTGTGATGGCGGTCGCCTTCGAAATCGAGGACCGTGTCGACGATATGCTCAAGCGTTTTCGGCCCGGCGATCGAGCCTTCTTTGGTGACGTGGCCGGTTAGAAAAACGGGCGTGCCGGTCTGTTTGGCAAACATCATGAACTGCGCCGCGACTTCACGGACCTGAGAAACGCTGCCGGGCGCGGACTCGATCTTTTCGCTAAAGACCGTCTGGATCGAATCTACGATCACGAGATCGGGCTTCATCTTAGCCGTCTCGGCGAGGATCGATTGTAGATTGGTTTCGGGCAGCAAAAAGAGATTATCTGCGGCAATCCCGAGGCGTTCGCCACGCATTTTTATCTGGCGTTCGGATTCCTCGCCTGAAACGTAGAGGACCTTGATGCCGTTTTGCCCAAGTTTATCGGCCATCTGGATGACGATTGTCGATTTACCGATACCGGGAGCTCCGCCGATCAATACAAGCGAACCTGCGACAATGCCGCCGCCGAGGACGCGGTCCATCTCGTCGATGCCGGTCGATGTGCGGGCGTCGTCCTGTGATTCGATCGTGTCATAGGCGATGGGTGAGGGTGAGAACTGCGAGGAAAAGCTGCTCGCACCTTTTGTCTGTGCGGCGGCGCGAAAACGCTCTTCGACGAGCGTGTTCCACTCTTCGCAGTCAGGGCATTGGCCGAGCCATTTTCGCGACTGGCTGCCGCAGTTTTGGCAGACAAATATCGTTGCGGGTAGTTTTGCCATTTGAGAGAAAAGGATACAACAGAAGCGTGCCGTATAGAAAATCAGGCCGGTTTTGTCTGAAATCACAGCTCCAATCGGTCTTTGTTAAGCAAGCGGAAAATAAGGTATTTAACGGCAATTTGTGCGGATAGATTTAACGCTGTAGCCATCTTTCGTGCTAAAATTTCAAACGATGAAGGTCGATATTCTGATATTACGGGTCGCGTTTGTGGGATTGCTCATTTTGCTGGGCTATCTGCTCAATCCGTTTGAGCGCACGCAGCGTTTTGGCCTGGTGAATATTGGCGATGAAACCACGCGTAGGCTGTTATCAGCCGGGCTTGGAGCAGTCATAAGCTTTATCATCATTGGCTTTGAGATGCGTGTGCGACGTGCGTCGTTAAAGACGCTGATCGGCGCGGCGGTCGGGTCGATACTCGGTATTGTCGGTGCATTTCTCATTGGTGTCCTTATTTCAATTCAAAAAGAAGCTGCCGTATCGGCTGAGATGCAGACATTTCTGACCATCTCGCTCGCCTTTTTTATGGGCTATATCGGCCTGATGGTCGGAGCGGCAAAAGGCGATTATCTCGATCTTTCGGCACTCGGCGGTATCTTTAGCGACAAGCATGTAAAGCAGGATTTTAAGATCCTCGATACTTCGGTCATTATCGACGGGCGAATTGCTGACGTCGCTGAAACGGGTTTCCTAGGCGGTACGCTTATCATCCCGCACTTTATACTTGCTGAATTGCAACAGGTTGCCGATTCGGCGGATTCGTCAAAACGCCAACGCGGACGACGCGGTCTGGACATGCTCCAGCGGCTTCGTAACAACAGTAAGCTCGATGTGCAGATCGTCGAAACTGATTTCCCGGCGGTCAAAGAAGTTGATCTCAAGCTGATAGAGCTCGGAGCACAGCTTGATGCGGTGATCGTCACTAACGATTTTAATTTGAACAAGGTATCGCAGCTTCGCGGCGTTGAGGTGCTCAATATCAATGAGCTTGCCAACGCCGTCAAGCCGGTAGTGCTACCCGGCGAAGCGATGCGTGTCTTTATTCTCAAAGAGGGCAAGGAATACAATCAAGGCGTCGCGTATCTCGATGACGGCACGATGGTCGTGGTCGATAACGCCCGCAAACTAATAGGCAAAACCGCCGACATCGCCGTCACCAGCGTGCTGCAAACAACCGCCGGCAAGATGATATTTGGCCGTCTGTGGGAAGAAAGGGACGAGGCTCCGCCGCAAACGACGACGAATGTCGAGGCCACGCAAACTACAGAAAGTTCGTTTAGCGTTCACGATTCGCGGTCTTTGGGATTTCGCAAAGCGACGCGTGAATTGCGTCAGACGACGATAATTGAAGAAGTAAGTGAATAGTGAATTGTAAATCGTAAATAGTAAATCCGCTCTCACGGCTTTTTGCTTTCCATTCACGATTCACTATTTTCTATTCACTAACAAATGAACATCGCCATCATCGTCGCCGCCGGAACAGGCTCAAGATTTTCGTCCGATCAGCCAAAGCAATTCACCCACATCCTTGGCAAACCCTTATTAATACATACTTTAGAGCGATTTGAGGTCTGTCCGGCTGTGGATGCGATTGTGCTCGTTTTGTCGGAAACGGGACGCGAGCAATTTCAAATTTCAAATTTCGGATCTGAAATTTCAAAGATCAGGTCGATCGTCATCGGTGGTGCGACTCGTGCCGAATCTGTAAAAAACGGACTCGTTGCGATCGATGTTGCGACGGCAAATGTTGTCGCAGTCCACGACGGAGCACGGCCGCTAGTTACGGTCGATGAGATCACGCGAACCATCGAAAAAGCTGATGAAATAGGTGCAGCGTGTCTTGTTGGCGAAGTTACTGATACGATAAAAGAGATATTGGATGGTGTGATAGTCGGGACGGTTGAACGCAGTAAGCTGCGACGCGCGTTGACGCCGCAGGCTTTTCGTTACGATATTCTGAAAGGGGCGTTTGAAAACGCTGATCTCGGCGAGAATGTGACCGACGAATGTTACTTGGTCGAAAGACTGGGCGTTGAGATCGCTGCGGTTGAGGGCAGCAGCCTGAATATCAAAATAACCCGTGCGGAAGATATTAGGTTTGCAGAGATGTTTCTGAAAGAAAATGTTTAGGATCGGCTTTGGCACAGATATACATCGCCTCGTGGAGGGACGGCCGTTGATACTTGGCGGCGTGCCGATCGAGTCTGACCTCGGGGCGGATGGGCATTCGGATGCGGATGTTTTGATGCATGCGGCGGCGGATGCTGTGCTCGGGTCATTGGCACTGGGTGATCTGGGGACGCATTTTCCGAATGATGAGGAACGCTGGCGAGATGCTGAGAGTTCGCAGTTCGTTAATTATGCTGTCGGGTTAATAAAAGAGAAAGGATATTCTGTTGAAAATATCGATGCGGTCATTGATCTAGAGCTGCCAAAACTGCGGCCGTACATCGACACCATGCGGGCGAACCTTGCCGCCGCTCTTGAGATGGAAATCGATCAGGTCAGCGTTAAGGCAAAAACCGGTGAAAAGGTCGATGCGGTCGGCGAGCGCCGTGCGGTGCGGGCACAGGCAGTTGTTCTGATAGTAAAAAATTAAGCTATGCGCCCACAGGAAATAATCGCAAAAAAACGTGATGGCAAATCGCTTTCAGACGGCGAGATCGGCATCTTTATCGATGGCGTTTGCGACGGAGGTTGGGCGGATTATCAGATCACGGCTCTTGTGATGGCGATGTTTACGCGGGGTTTGAACCGCCGCGAGCAGTATTCGGTCACAAAGGCGATGCTCCATTCGGGGACGATAATGGACCTGTCGGACATCGACGCTCCCAAGGCAGATAAGCACTCGACGGGCGGCGTCGGCGATAAGACTTCGCTGATCATTGCACCGATCGCGGCTGCTTGCGGCGTGGCGGTCCCGATGGTGTCGGGACGCGGGCTTGGGCATACCGGCGGCACGCTGGACAAACTCGAATCGATCCCCGGCTACAACGTAAATCTCTCATTTGCAAAGCTCAAGACCGTGATGAAAGCGTGCGGCTTTGGGCTGATCGGCCAAACGAAGCAGATCGCACCCGCTGACAAAAAGATCTACGCCTTGCGCGACGCGACCGCGACCGTGCCGTACATACCGCTGATCGTTGCGTCCATAATGTCCAAAAAACTCGCCGAGGGGTTGGACGCTCTAATTCTCGACGTCAAGACAGGTTCAGGTGCATTCATCCAGAAATTTAGCGAATCGAAAAAGCTCGCCGCCGAGTTGTGTGCGACCGGCAAAGCGTTTGGCGTTAACACTCAAGCGTTGATCACCGACATGAGCCAGCCGCTCGGGAAGTATGTCGGAAATGCCCATGAGGTATATGAATGCATGCTGATCTTACGTGGAGAGGGCGATGCGTTGATGCGAGAGACGCTCGATCTTTCGATAGATCTAACAGCGAATATGCTCGTGCAATGTAAGATCGATAAGACAATTGAGAATGGAAAATTGAGAATTGAAAATGTGCTTAGATCAGGCGAGGCTTTGGAACGTTTTCGCCACAACATCGAGCTTCAGGGCGGTGACCCGAAAGTCTGTGACAAGCCTGAAAAGCTACTTACAAAATCACTAAAAGAGATCGCCATCACGGCCGATTCGACTGGTTATCTCACTGAGGTTGATACGTTTGGGGTCGGGCGTGCGGTTTGTGATATCGGCGGCGGACGCGTCAAGGCCGAGGACCGAGTTGATCACGCAGTTGGTTATTCGTGTGCCAAAAAGATCGGGGACCGTGTGCGAAAGGGCGACACGCTGGGCGTTGTTTATTGCCGACGTCAAAGTCAGGCCGATCTGATTAGCGAAAAATTGCGAAATGCGTATAAAATAGGCAAGGAAATCCCCAAGACAACCAAATTGATAAAGTTGACGGTCTAAACGGTTATGAAACTCAGAGCTATCTTGTCGAGCATTATTATTGCCGCGGTGGCGATGTTTGCCACCTCGTGTGCGAAACAGGCCGAAGCCAAACGCGAGGGCTGTAAGATCAAGGTCGGTATCGTCTTTGATATAGGCGGCAAGAATGACCGTTCGTTCAACGCGGCCGCTTGGGAAGGCGTCAAGCGTGCCCAACAGGACCTCGACATTTGTCTTTACGATGTGGAACCGGGTAATCCGACCTCGATCGAGCCCGCGATGCGCGCATTTGCCGAAAAGGATTTTGACCTCGTATTCGGCGTCGGGTTTGCCCAGGGGCCGATAATGCAAAAGGTCGCTAATGACTATCCGAACATCAAGTTTGCGATCGTTGATGGAGTAATTTTTGAGGCTGACGGCAAAACGCCAAAGGCAAATGTTGCGTCGCTCGTTTTTCGCGAACATGAGGGATCGTATCTCGTCGGTATGATCGCAGCCTCAAAATCGAAAACCGGAATACTAGGGTTTCTCGGGGGTATGGACATACCGCTGATCCATAGATTTGAGACCGGTTATGAGGAGGGTGCACGGTCGGTGAACCCAAATATCAAGGTCATCGACAACTATGTCGGCGTTAGCGACGGTGCGTGGAACAACCCCGGCAAGGGGAAAGAGTTGGCGTTGGCGCAGATCGAGAAAGGTGCTGACGTGATCTTTACCGCTGCGGGCAACTCGGGGCTTGGCGCATTTGATGCGGTCGAGCAATACGGTCGCGATTCTAATGGCCAGGCCAACAAATTCGTCATAGGAGTCGATTCAAATCAGAACGGCGTCAAGCCCGGCTTTGTACTCACGTCGATGGTGAAACGGGTGGACAATGCTTGCTACAACGTGATCGTAGAGGTGCTCGGCGGTAAATTCGAAGGAGGCTTTCACGTCTTTGGCCTAGACAAAGACGGTGTCGCATACGCGATGGACGACAACAACAAGGCCCTCATCCCGGCGGACGTTATCGCGGAAGCCGAAGAAGCCAGACGAAAGATCGTCGCGGGCGAGATCAAAGTTACTGACGCGATGGCTAAATAATCATGCTTGAACTAAGAAATATCACAAAAACTTTTGGAAACGTTATCGCAAATAACGACGTTTCGATCAAGGTTGAAAAGGGTACGATCCACGCGATCGTCGGTGAGAATGGTGCGGGTAAATCGACCATTATGCGTATCGCTTACGGCTTTTATAAGGCTGATAGCGGCGAGATATTGGTTGATGGCAAAACCGTATCGATCAAGGGTCCGCACGACGCGATCGCACTCGGTATTGGCATGGTGCACCAGCACTTTATGCTTGTCGATACGATGACGGCGGCTGAGAATATTGTGCTCGGGGCTGAAACGGGCTCGGCGGTTAATCTTGATATCGACAAGGCAAACCGCGACCTGCTAGCGCTGTCAAATGAACTTAGGCTGGGTGTGAAACCCGACGAATATATTGAAAATATGTCGGTCGGCCAGCAGCAGCGCGTCGAGTTGCTCAAGGCTCTTTATCGCAACGCTGAATTGCTTATTCTTGATGAACCGACAGCGGTTTTGTCGCCGCAAGAGGTCATAGAGTTCTTCTCAATTCTTCGCCGGATGAAAGAGCAGGGAAAGACCATCATCATCATCACGCACAAGCTGGACGAGGTGCTTGCCATTTCGGACGAGGTGACCGTGATGCGGGACGGCAAGGCGGTTGGCAACGTCAAAACGTCCGAGACGAGTGCGAAAGATCTGGCAAGGATGATCGTTGGCCGTGATGTGCTGCTGCGTGTCGAAAAGACGGAAGCCATGCCAAAAGCAACCGTGCTTGAGGTCAAGGATCTAAAAGTTACGGGCAATCACGGTTCGACGGTCAACGGTGTTTCATTCGTCGTTCGTGCGGGTGAGATCGTCGGCATCGCGGGTATTGAAGGCAACGGCCAGACAGAATTGATCGAGGCTCTAGCAGGGCTGACAAAAGCCACGGCGGGAACGGTAGAATTTGACGGCAAAAATATTACTAATCAGTCTGCACGCCAGCTAAAAGAGCTTGGTATCGCCCACATTCCTGAGGATCGCCATAAACGCGGGCTATTGCTCGACTCGGACCTCGCCGAAAACTCGATCCTAGGTATCCACTATAGGCCGCCGGTTGCTGCCGCAATGGGTTTTATGAATTCGGCGGTGATCGATAAACGCGTTGCCGAGATCATCGAAAATTTTGATGTCCGTCCGCCAAACCCTGAGCTGTCGGCCAAATCTCTCTCGGGCGGCAATCAGCAAAAGCTGATAATCGGCCGAGAATTTGACCTTGATCCAAAGTTGCTGCTGGTTTCCCAACCGACACGCGGCGTCGATATCGGCGCTATCGAATTTATCCACCGCAAGCTGATCGGCCTGCGAGATGCCGGTTCTGCCGTGCTGCTCGTCTCAGCCGAATTAGAAGAAGTAACTGCTCTTGCCGATCGCCTGCTCGTCATTCGCGAAGGCAAGATCGTTGGTGAAGTCGACCCTAAAACCACCTCGACCGAGGATATCGGATTGATGATGACCGGCGGGTAAGAAATAAGAGATTAGCCACGAATGCACGAATAAGAAATAAAAAACTCTTCATTCGTGCATTCGTGGCTATCTCTTCTTCTCACCAAATATAGACTTCATCGCAACGACCGCTCGTTCGAGGTTTTCCATTGAGGTCGCGTACGAGAATCGTAAGAAACCATCCGCTCCAAAGCCATCGCCGTCGGTGACGACGATGTGGGCTTCTTTTAATAGTAGGTCGGCGATGTCGGCAGAGTTTGCAAATCTCTCACCCAACATTTCCCGAACATCAACAAAGGCATAAAACGCTCCCTCAGGCATTGCACAATTAAATCCGTCGACCTCGTTGAGAGCCTGGATAAACCAGTTTTTGCGGCGTTCGTATTCGGCGGTCATCACGCTGACCTCGTCGAGCGTCTCCTCGATATCCTGCAATGCTTTGGCACAAGCGTATTGTACAAACGCTGTCGGGTGCGTCGCCGAGTGGCTTTGCAGCTTGACGATCGCTTGGGTCCATTCGGGATTGGCGATCGTGTAGCCGATACGCCAACCGGTCATCGCGTACGTTTTTGAAAAGCTGCCCGCGACACAGACAAATTCGCGCAGTTCAGGCGGCAGGCTCGCCGAGGTAAAAGGCTCCGCGGGCGGATAGGCAAAGAACAAATAGCATTCGTCCGTCAGCACATAGACTTCGCGCTCGGCACAGGTCTCGACGCTCCGCCGCATCTCCGCTGGCGGGATGACCCGGCCGGTGGGATTGTTGGGCGAATTGAGGATAAGCAGCTTTGTCTTCGGCGTGATCGCCTCGGCAACCTGCTCGGCTGTGAGAATAAAGTCGGTTTCCTCGGTGTCGATGTAAACACTATTTGCTCCGCAAAATGCAGCGATCGCCGGGAACGTTACCCAATATGGTTTGGGAATCAGGACATCGTCACCATGATTTAGCAGCGTGCAGGCGGCATTAAAAAGCGCCTGTTTGCCTCCGCAGGAGGCCGCGATCTCGTTAGCTTTCAGTTCAGCGTTAAACCTTGCACCGTAAAAATCGATGATCGCGTTTCGAAATTCGATCAGCCCTGCCGTCGCTGTGTATTTGGTGTATCCCTTTTCGAGGCCTTCCCATGCGTACTGTTTGATAAACTGCGGCGTGTCAAAATCAGGTTCGCCGACCGACAAGTCGATCACATCGACGCCGCTTGCTCGCAGCTCGGACGCCATCTGTGCGGCTATCAGGGTTGACGAACCCTGCATTGCGGCGACATGGTCTGAAACGGGGAAAGGATTGGGCATGGTGATGTTTATTCTCTTTCCAAAAATTCTACACGATTCCCGAAAGGGTCACGAAACTCGAACCGTCGATAGTTGGGGATAGGAATTCCGTCTGTAACGGAACAGCCGGCGATTGTCAGTTTTTGCCGCCAATCATTAAGACCGGTTACGAGATAGGCAACATGGCCCTTGGTTCTTGCGCGGTCGATATTGTCCTCTGTGCCAAAATGGAGCTGAAAGCCGTCTAGTTCGAGCCAAAATCCGCCGCGTCCCGCCAATGAGTCAGGCTTCGGGATCTCTGTGAATCCGAGGACGCCGCAATAGAATTTACGAGCCATCTCCTCACCGCCAACCGGAATGCTGATCTGGACGTGATGGACAGCTTTTATCATTTATTTGCCGAGCTTTTGTCTCATGCGGGTTTCAACGAGCTCGGGGATCAGCCCTTCGACTCGGCCGCCTAGTTCGAAGACCTGTTTCATCAGCGTCGACGAAACGTACGAGTATTCTTCATCGGCCATGAGGAAAACTGTTTCGATGCCGGGTTCGAGGCGGCGGTTCATTAGGGCCATGCGGAGTTCGTATTCGTAATCGCTGACGGCCCGGATACCGCGAACGATAGCTGTCGCACCTGATTGTTTTGCAAAGTCCGCTGTTAGGCCCGAAAAACTCTCTACCAGCATTGTGCAACCGTCCGTCTCGACCGTCGGCAGCACTTCGCGGATCATCTCGCAGCGCTCATCGACCGTGAACATCGGACGCTTGTCCGCGTTATTGAGCACGGCGACGATCATTTCGTCAAATAGCGGGGCCGAGCGCTTAATGATATCGAGGTGACCGTTTGTCAGAGGGTCGAATGAACCGGGAAATATTGCGCGTCGCATATTTTTAACTACTGAAATTTTGTACTCAAAAGCAATTTGGCCTTGCTAACCCACTGATCATACTCCGGTAAATATTCGGGATGCGGGCTCATTAGGAGCACAGATTCAAGTTGCTTTTTGGCTTCTGCCTTATTCTTCTGTGCGAGATATGCTTCGGCAAGGTGTATCCGGATGTCTCCATTTTTCTTTTCTAGTGCAAGGGCCTTTTCCAGATATTCTAACGCCTTTTCCGTCTTGCCGCCCATCAGTCGTGTTTGAAGTTCTATTCTACCCAACACATCGTACGAACTGGCAAGTTCGAAGTCAGGTTGCAATTCGATCACTCTGTTCATAGCATTTCGGATCTCATCGACAGATTTTAACCCGACGAAGATCGATGCACGGTTTGCTTGCTCGCCGAGATTTGTACCATACCAAAAATGTCCCTCGGGCCGGCTTGGCTCCATTTGCATTGCGATCCTGCCCGCTGCTTTCCCGGTTTCCAATGAGCTTTCCCGCTCGTTTTCGTCATCGGTGTGCCTGGCCAAAAAGTAGTTATACCGTGCAAATTTCCATTCGACCTCATAGGTGCGAAGGTTTTCCAGGCGGGCGCGCTGAAGGATCCCGATAGCCTCGCGAAGCTTTGACAGATCCTTTCTCTGACTAAACAGTCGATCCGCTTGCACGATCATTTCCGCGGATGGCGGAGGCTTTTTGGCTTGTTCGTCGAGATCGCTGCCGCCTGAGCAGCTACAAAGTATGCACATTGTAATTACAATTATGGTCAAAGTGTAATGTTTTATGTTTTTCATGCTGCAATCCCACCGCCTCGTGATAAGATTTTCATACATCCGCAACTTTATTTGGTAAGTTTGAATAAAATAGCACAAAGCCGGAATGAACAAAAACGGACAAGCCGCCGCATTTTACGATCTCGAAGGGACCTTGGTCAGCACCAATCTTGTCCACACGCTCGCATTTTACGCCAAACGTCAACAGGGGCTGTGGCAGACCGCCAAAAAGAGCGTCGGCACTATAGCCAAGCTCCCGTTCTTTGGCGTCGCCGACCTGTATTCGCGAAATGTATTTAACGAGGTTTTTTTCAAAAGCTATTCGGGCTTTTCACAAGACCGTCTGCGATATTTTTCGGACGAGTTGTTCGAAGAGGTCTTAAAACCCGCGATCTTTCCCGGTACGTTTGACCTTATCTCATCAGGAAAAAAGATCGGCCAGCGCCAAATCGTGTTAACCGGAGCACTCGATTTTACTATCGCTAAACTAATGGACCACCTCGGCATCGATGACTATGTCGCAAACCGGCTCGAATTTGTAAATGGATACGCCACCGGCCGCGTCCTACCGCCGGTAATGGCATCAGCGACCAAGGCCCAATGGATCCGCGAATACGCCGAGCGCGAAAACATCAATCTGTCCGATTCATACGCTTACTCTGATTCGATCTCCGACCTGCCGATGCTTTCGATCGTCGGGCATCCGGTCGCTGTATGCCCGGATTTTCGTTTGAAACAAACGGCGTTGCAGCACGATTGGGCAATCCTGGATCTAAAGTGATTGGTGATGGGTTATAGGTGATAAGAAAGATTGTATGAGGCCGCACGAGAAATTAGATGTATGGAAAATGTCGGTAGATATGGTGGTTAATGTCTACGAATGCACCAAAGCTTTTCCGGCGGACGAGCGATTTGGACTGATATCTCAAATTAGAAGATCCGCCGTTTCGATTCCGGCAAATATTGCTGAAGGAGCGGCTCGACAACATGACAAAGAATTTATCCAGTTTCTTTCAGTCGCCCAGGGATCATCGAGTGAACTCGAAACGGAGTTATTGATTGCCAGAAGGCTTGGGTATTTAGAAGAAAATGTGTATCAGCAAATGTATGAAGAAGTAAATACAATTGCACGAATGATAGTCGGATTGACGAATCATGTAAAAGGTCGTTTGAAATGATGGGAGACGTTGGGTTCAAAGGACTCTTTCTTATCACCTGTTACTGATTACCTATAACTAACTTATGGCTCTCGAACTAAGACGAAAAACACACGAATCGATCGTTTACATCGACAAAGACTCCGCGCCGCGGATCATGCCGTTTGGTGAGGATTTTATTATTAATGACCTGCCGGTTGGGACGCGGGTTATTTATCCGAATCCGCCGATCAAGGGGCTGCCGAATCGCGAAGCGGCTATTCGTTACGCGGTGAATCACCCTATCGAGATGGAGCCGCTGTATGCTTTGCTCGAACCGGGGATGCGGGTGACGATCGCGATGGACGACATAAGCTTACCGCTGCCGCCGATGCAGACACCCGATCTGCGGCAGACGATGCTCGAGGTTGTGCTGGATATGTGCGGTGCAAATGGCGTCGATGACGTGCATCTGATCATAGCAAACTCGCTCCACCGCAAGATGACGGCGTGGGAAATGAAGCGGATGGTCGGCACCGATATCTATAATGAATACTACCCCGACCGCTATTACAATCACGATGCTGAGGACGACGACAATCTAGTCACGCTTGGCGTTACGCGGCACAACGAGCCGCTGCGGGTCAACAAACGTGCGATCGAGAGCGACTTGCTCATTTATCTCAACATCAATCTCGTCCCGATGGACGGCGGCCACAAATCGGTCGCGGTCGGACTGTGCGATTACGAATCTCTGCGTGCTCACCACGACCCGCAGACGATCCGGGATTCAGACTCGTACATGGACCCGCCAAAATCTGTGTTGAACCACAAGGTTATTCGTCTCGGCAAGCTCGTTGATGACGCGTGCAAGGTCTTTCACATCGAGACGGCGATCAACAACAAGATGTTCCCCGAGGGCTATGACATCTTGACACGTAACGAAGATGAATTTTCGTTCGCGGATCGAATGAAATGGGAAGTGATGGCCAAAACTTTCTCAAAAATGCCGCGTGCCGCCCGCCGCAAAATGCTCCACGCGATCCCGGCACAGTACGAACTGATAGCGTGCTACGCTGGCAAGACCGAGCCGGTTCACGAGAAAATTCTCGAAAAGAATTATCAGCAATACGAGATCCCGGTCAAAGGCCAGTGCGACATCCTCATCTCCGGCATCCCCGACATCTCGCCGTATAACGTCTATTCGGCGCTCAATCCGCTGCTGGTGCAGGTGATGGCGCTCGGGTATCACTTCAACATGTACCGGAATAAACCTCTGCTGCGAAAGGGCGGCGTGATGATCATTACGCACCCGTGTTTTGACGAGTTTGATCACAATTTTCATCCGGCGTATATCGAGTTTTTCCACCGTTTGCTGCCCGAATCGCGTGATGCATTCTACCTTCGCGAAAAATATGAACGCGAATTTGCCACCAATCCGGCTTACATCGAGATGTACCGACGCGGCAACGCTTATCACGGGGCGCATCCGTTTTTCATGTGGTACTGGGGCGAAAACGGCCGCCAGCACATCGGCCACGTCATCGTCGCCGGTGCCGAAAACGCCCACGTGCCCGAAATGCTCGGCTGGGAACGTGCCGACAACCTGACCGAGGCCATCGCCATGGGCCGCAGCTACATGGGCCGCAACGCCGAGATCACTATGCTGCACCAGCCGATAATCGGGCTGTGTAACGTTACGGACTAGCTACAAATAAGGGGGATCTATTATGGAAAGCACAGAAATGACAACTGAAATGGAGGCTTTGAAAAGCCGTCTGAGAGCAACGTGGATAGCGGGGGATTTTGGCGAGATCGCAAAATCGATCGAGACCGGTGCTGAGGAATTTGTCGCACGGCTGGATCTGAAGCCGGGGATGAAAGTGCTGGATGTCGCTTGCGGGACGGGAAATCTGGCGATACCGGCGGCTCATGCGGGTGCTGATGTTACGGGCATCGACATTGCTCCAAACCTGATCGAACAGGCACAGGCGAGGGCGGCAGACGAGCGGCTTGAGGCTCGTTTTGACGTTGGCGACGCCGAGGCTTTGCCGTATGACGATGAGAGTTTTGATGTTGTGTTGACGATGTTTGGTGCGATGTTTGCCCCGCGGCCCGATGTGACTGCGGCCGAGTTGATCCGCGTCTGCAAACCCGGCGGCGTGATCGCGATGGCAAACTGGACGCCCGGAGCCTTTACAGGGCAAATGTTCAAAACAAACGCGAAACACGTTCCGCCGCCGGCGGGGATGCCTTCCCCAATACTGTGGGGAACCGAGGAGGCCGTTCGCGAGCGTCTCGCTGACGGCGTGACCGATCTGCAAATGACCAAACAAAAGATCAACTTTACCTATCCATTCGGCCCGGTGGATGTGGTCGAGCATTTTGTTAAATATTTCGGCCCGACACAAAAAGCGTTTGAGTCGCTCGACGCCGAAGGTCAAAACGCCCTCCGCCACGACCTCGAACAGCTTTGGGCCGACAACAACCATGCGACGGACGGGACGACGCAGGTTGAGTCGGAGTATTTGGAAGTCAGGGCGACCAAGAGTTAATGAAACTATCACCAACAGAAATATTTAAGGGTAAAAAGATATTTTTTATCGGCGGGACGGGCTTTGTGGGTAAGGTCACTTTGTCGATGCTGCTGCATAATTTTCCGGATATCGGCAAGGTCTATGCGACGGTGCGGGCGCGGGATGCGGCGGAATCGAAGATACGGTTTTGGACTTCGATCGTGACGTCACCGACGTTTGATCCGCTGCGTGAGAAATACGGTGACGGGTTTGATGATTTTATCCGGTCCAAGGTCGTGCCGGTGAATGGTGATGTCGGGAATGAGTATCTAGGCCTCGATGAGAAAGAGGCGAAAAAGATAATGCGTGACACCGACATCATTATAAATGGTGCCGGTAACGTGACGTTTAACCCGCCGCTTGAGTCGGCTTTGCGGACGAATATTAATGGCTCGAACAACATTATCAAGCTCGCCCGGATGATGAAAAAGCCTCGTTTGGTGCATGTTTCGACGTGTTTTGTGGCGGGCAAGCGTTCGGGGCCGATTTGGGAAAATGAACCTGTTGTCGGATACTTTCCGCGAAAAGACGAACTGGTCGGGACGGTATTTGACGTCAATCGAGAGGTAGAGGACTGCGCACGTTTGTCAGAGCAGGCGAGGCAAGAGGCGGACGACGCGGTGCAGCATGCAAAGTTTCGCGAACAAGCACGCAGCCGGTTTATCGAGGAGGGCCGCGACCCGGACGACGAGGCCGAGCTAAAATCCGCCATTTTTCGCGAACGAAAGATGTGGATCCGCGAGCGCACGACCGAGCTTGGGACCGAGCGGGCCGAATATTGGGGCTGGACAAACATCTACACCTATTCGAAATCGCTGGCCGAGCAGATCATCGCTTCGCAGGACGATATTGTTAAGGTGTTGCTCAGGCCGTCGATCGTTGAATCTTCTAATCAATATCCGTTCCCGGGCTGGAACGAAGGATTTACGACGACCGCTCCACTTATTCTTATCGCATTACGCGGGCAGCCGATCATTCCGGTCAACGAAAAGCTGGTACTTGATGTAATCCCGGTCGACATGGTTTCGGGGGCGATACTTGCGGCGACGATGAACGCGCTGGTCGATCCGAAACCCCCGCTTGTGTTTCAAGCGTCATCGGGCGACTCAAACCCAAACGATATGAAACGCATCGTCGGGCTCGTTGGTTTGTACAAGCGCCAGCATTTTGAGGATAAAGAAACTGGCAATCGGCTTACGAACAAACTCGCGGGCATGATAGAGACGCAGACGGTCAAACAGCGGACGTACGAGCTAGCCTCGGCGCCGATGTTAAATAAGATCGCCAGACGTGCCGACGATCTGATGGACCGTGCGACACCGCGTTGGGGCGGCGGGCGAATCGGCAACATCATCTCGGACCTGAAGAAAACGACTGAGGGTTTTAAGGAATCGACGCAGGCGACGATGGATGCGTTTGCGATGTTCAAACCGTTCATGATCGACAATGACTATTTGTACCGGTCGGACAATGTTCGAGCGTTGTATTCGGCGATCCGGGAAAAAGAAAAGGACCTGCTGCCGTGGTATCCGGAGCGGCTAGATTGGTACGACTATTGGCTAAACCTCCATTTTCCGGGCATGCGAAAATGGGTGCTCCCGACGCTCGAAGAGGAGCTAAAGGCGGTCGAAAAGCGGTCGTACACCTACAAAGACCTCATCGATCTCTTTGACACGTCGGTTAAACGTTTCCCGACCCGCGTCGCGATGCGTATCGAACGCGACGGCCGCAAAGAGCAATACACCTACGAGGACGTCAACGAATTGACCCTGCGCGCCGCCGGATTTTTTGCCAAGAACGGCATCTCGGCGAATAATCGCGTCATTCTGTTTTCAAACAATATGCCGGAATGGGGAATGACCTATTTCGGCATCCTCAAAGCCGGAGCAACCGCGATCCCGATCGATCCGGCAAGCACGGTCGATGAGATCGCCGCGTTTGCAAAGGCGGGCGAGGCTGCCGCGATCGTTGTTAGCCCTAAGCTGGCAGGTGAGAATCCTGACTTAAACAAGGCATTGAAAGCAGCGGGGTTAGAGGTCGCGGTATGGACGTTTGACGAGGTATTTGAGATCCAGTCGGAGACCGAGGAAGCAAAGCGAAATGCGTTGCTCCCGGCAAAGATCCATTCAAACGCCATAGCCTCGCTCATCTTTACGTCCGGCACGACCGGCACGCCAAAAGCCGTGATGCTGTCGCACAAAAACTTCGTGAACATGATCTCGATGCTCTCGTCGGTGCTCGATATGGACATTACCGATGGTGTTCTATCGGTGCTGCCAATGCATCACACGTTCGAGTTTTCCGCGGGATTTTTGACGCCGTTTTCAAACGGGACGCAGATCACATATCTCAATGAACTGACGGCCGAGGATCTTGCCCGGACGATTGAAAACAGCCACGTAACGGGTCTCGTCGGCGTTCCGGCTTTGTGGGAAATGCTGCATCGGCGGATCAAGACGCGGCTTCGCGAAAAGGGAGATTGGATCGCCGATCTCGCGGACAACGTGATCGAATTTAACGCATGGATCCGCGACAATACGCCGTTTAACCTCGGCCCTATCGTATTTTTTCCGATACATCAGGGCATGGGCGGGCAAATGCGATATCTGATATCGGGTGGTTCGGCGTTGAGCGAAAAAGTGCAGAAAGACCTGCACGGATTGGGCTTTACCGTGCTTGAGGGGTATGGCTTGACGGAAAGCTCGCCTGTTCTTACTGTTGCTCGTCCGGGTAACAAATTATTGCGTGGCAGTGTCGGTAAACCTCTGCCGGGAGTTGAGGTCAAGATCGACAGCCCCGACGAAAATGGCGTTGGCGAAGTGCTCGCTCGCGGGCAAAATGTGATGGTCGGCTATTACAACAACGACAAAGCGACGGACGCCGTCCTGACCGACCGTTGGCTCAAGACGGGTGACCTGGGGCGGCTTGATGAGGACGGCAATCTGTTCATCGTCGGGCGTTCGAAAGACGTCATTATCGACTCGAACGGCAAGAATATCTATCCCGACGAGATCGAGGACCATTACAGCAAATCGGCTTATATCAAAGAGATGAGCGTTGTCGGACTGCCCGATGACGACGGCGGCGAAAAGATCGCGGCGCTTGTTGTGCCCGATTACGAACACCACATTGCCCTCACTCGCACCGAGGTCAATAAACAGATCGAGCAGCATTTTCGCGAGGTTTCGGCGGGGCTGGCGTTTTTCAAACGCGTTAAGGTTTTGCACATTACGCCGTTTGAACTACCCCGAACAGCAACGCGCAAAGTTAAACGGCCTGAGGTCGTCGAGATGCTGCAAACGCTCGAAGAGCGGTCGAAATCCAAAACCAAAACTGTCGTCGATGCCAAGGGCGATGACAACGCCGTGTGGATCCGCAAGGTCGTCGCGTCGGTTTCAAACCGGCCGCTTTCGGATGTCGTGATGGAGGATAAGCTGGCGGATCTTGGGTTTGATTCGCTGATGTTCGTTGAGCTACAGGCGGCGGTCGAGGACGCGGGCGGTCGTGTTATGTCGCCGGATACGCTGAACGAGGTACAGTCTGTTCGCGAACTTTTGACCGCGATCCAGCGCGTGGATAAGTCCAAAAAACTCGCCGACGAGCCGCGGGTCGAGGAAAAGAAAGACGATGAGGATATCTTTATCCCGTCGATCGTTCGCCGCGTGGGCAACGCTGTCGTCGATCTAGCCACTGACACGCTTTATGACAACGTGCTCAAAACCCGAATCGAGGGCCAGGCGAATGTGCCGCAGCACGTCAATTTTATCGTCGCCCCAAACCACACCTCGCACATCGACACGGGCCTCGTAAAAAAAGCGCTTGGCAAAGACGTCGCCGAGCAGACGGTCGCGGTTGCCGCGGCGGATTATTGGTTCGACACCAAATATAAGCGTGCGTACATGAACAATTTTACGACGCTTGTGCCGATCGAGCGGACGGGAAGTCTGCGGCAGTCTCTGCGACACGTCACGCAGATACTAAATGACGGATACAACGCACTCATCTTTCCCGAGGGCGGTCGGCAGGAAAGCGGGCAGATCGCGGAATTTAAGCCGATCATCGGCTATCTCTCTCTAAATCAAAAGATCGGCATCCTGCCTATCTATATCTGGGGAACTTATGACGCGTTTCCAAAGGGCACGATCCTGCCAAAAAGCAAGAGCATCGGTGCCAAGGTCGGTGCCAAGGTCGGCAAATTCCTCGAGTTTGACGAGTTAAAAAAGATGACCGAAGGCGTGCCAAATACCGAGGCATATCGCCTCATCGCCGCCCGCGTCCAGCACGAGGTCGAGAATATGCGTGACGGTAAGCGGGCAAAATTTGACGTCGAGGCGATCAGAAAGGTTTGGAAAGCGGAACGACGCAGATCGCGGAAACAGGAGCCGGTGATCGATAATTAAGAGGTTTGCCACAGAGAGCACAGAGGACACGGAGGCAGAATGAGATCTTTTAAGTTAATAGCTCTAACGATATGTGTTTTGACGCTCGGATCATATTCCAGCGTTTCTGCCCAAGCCGTCGATAAAAAGCAGATGGCGGAGCGTGTTAAGGCTGAGTTTTTGCATTCCTGGAACGGCTACAAACAGTATTGCTGGGGCCACGACGATCTTAAGCCGATCTCGAAAACCTGCCGCGACTGGTATGAGACGCCGATCTTGATGACGCCGGTGGATTCGCTGGATTCGCTGTATATGCTGGGCTTTAAGAAAGAAGCCGACGCGACGCGGGAATACATCGTTAAAAACCTTTCGTTTGACAAAGACATCTCGGTACAGAATTTTGAGGTCACGATCCGCATTCTTGGCGGACTGCTCTCGGCTTATCAGATAACCGATGATAAGCGGCTACTTGCGCTTGCAGACGATCTCGGCACGCGGCTTTTGCCGGTGTTTAATTCACCGACGGGGTTGCCTTACAAGAACGTCAATCTTAAGACCGGCAAAACGAGCGGTGCGATATCAAACCCGGCCGAGACGGGAACACTGCTGATTGAATTTGGGACTTTGAGCAAATTGACCGGCAAGCCTGTCTATTATGAAAAGGCAAAACGGGCGCTTGTCGAGACGTTTAACAGACGGTCGGAAATAGGACTGGTCGGCACCAATATCAATGTCGAGACCGGCAAATGGACGAACACCGACAGCCATCTGAGTGCCGAGATCGATTCGTATTACGAGTATCTGCTCAAATGCTCGATCCTGTTTGGCGATGCCGATTGCCGCAATATGTGGGAAGTTTCGATCACCAAGGTCCACTCATATCTCGCCGACGAAGGCGATTCACTCAGCAAACTCAATCGTACCGGCAAACAGGACATCGGTGATCTGTGGTACGGCCACGCCGATATGAATACCGGCAAACGGACGGCGATGACGACGGGAGCACTCGATGCATTTTTCCCGGCGGTACTCGTGCTCGACGGCGACCTTAATCGTGCCAGGGCTTATCAGGATTCGCTTTTTAAGATGTGGAAAGTGCACGGAATCGAGCCTGAGGTTTATAACTATCGAACTGGCAAGATCGAGCACGGCGGTTACCCTCTGAGGCCCGAGATCGTCGAATCGACATATTTTCTCTACCAGGCGACCAAAGACCCAAAATACCTGGCGATGGGCAAGCAGATGTTCGAGGATCTGCTAAAACACTGTCGTACGGATGTCGCATACGCTGGGCTAAAAAACGTCGAGACAAAAGAAAAGACAGACTATATGCACAGCTTTTGGCTCGCTGAGACGCTTAAATATTTTTATCTGCTCTTTGCGGACGAAAAGAAGGTGGATCTAAAAAAGGTGGTATTCAACACCGAGGCACATCCGATAAAGAAGACCTGGAAATAGTAGTTTTTATGGCTAAAACTAAAGCATTAGCAAAAACCGAAAAGCCTGAAAAGCGAATACTGATCACCGGTGGAACCGGGTTTTTGGGGACGCATATCGTGCAGAATTTCCTCGCCGCCGGCGAGAAAAATCTGAAGGTCATGGCGTCGAGTGTGCCCGAATGGATGAAAGACGCGGGGATCAAGGCCATTGAGGGGTCGGTGACGGACCGCGACGACGTGGCAAGAGCTTGTAAGAACGTGTCTGCGATCTTTCACCTCGCAGGCAAGGTCTCGCGTGACAACGACGATGCGGCGGCGATGAATAAAATTCACCTCGAAGGCACACGCATCCTGTGCGAAGCCGCCAAAGAGGCCGGTGTTCAGACAATGATATTGGCGTCATCGAGCGGGACGCTAGCAGTAAGTGAAGACGGGCAGGTCGTCGATGAGACGGTTCCGCCGCCCATTGAGATCCTTACGCGTTGGGCGTATTACGCGTCAAAATATTATCAGGAACGTGCAGCGATCGAAAATTTTGACGGCGATGGCCGAAAGCTCGTGATCATGAATCCGTCGCTATTGCTCGGCCCGGACGACGAACGTTTGTCATCGACCAAACCTGTGCTTGATTTCCTTGCCCGCAAGATACCTTACACCCCGAGCGGCGGGCTCAATTTTGTCGATGCCCGCGATGCGGCGTCGGCATTTATTGCGGCGTTAGAAAAGGGAAATCATCAAGAAAAGTATCTACTTGGGGCGGCAAATATGACATTTGAGCAGTTCTTTGGGCGGCTTGAGAGATTGTCTGATGTTGCGGCTCCGGCACTGAAAGTGCCGAAAAAGCTGGCTATGGCCGGTTCGAGCATGATCAGCTCTATTTATAAACACTGGGGCAAGACTTCGCCGGTCGCACCGAACCAGGTCGAGCAGGCCGAGTATTTTTGGTATTTTGATTCGTCAAAGGCGATCGAAGAGCTTGGCTTTGAGCCGCGCGATCCTCAGGAAACGCTGAACCACACGATCACCTACATACGTGAAAGCTTTCTCGGCGAAGGCGTGTTCAATTAATTTAAGAATTGAGTCACAAATGCATTAAAAATAGCGTTGATCAATCGTCTTCTATTCGTGCATTGGTGGCAATGACTCTTTAGAGCGTCCGAATAGCCGAAATCCTGCAAAAAGTATCAGGCCAACGACGACAGCGACCAGAACGGCGAGACCCTCTTTAGCAAAATCTACGTTTGTCAGCAGCCATCCGATCAAAAGCAAAGACAAAACGGCGGCACCGATACCGAGCGGCAGTGTGAATTGTGATGGCGGCGCCGTGTCACGCATACGAAAAACGGGCAGTGCCCCGCACGTCGTGGCATAGACCAGCAACCGCGTAATAGTCGCGATCGCGACGGCGGTCAGGAATGACGACATTATTGTTAGCACCAAAATAACGACCGCCGTCACGATGATAGCGATGTGCGGTGTTTTGAACCGAGCGTGAGTTTTCTCAAACACTCTCGGCAGATCACGCTGCTCTGACATCGCAAACAGCATACGCGTGGAGCTGAGAACGCCGACGTTTAGATTGCCAAAGATCGAGATAAGTGCTCCGACAGTAATAAACGCGGCTCCAAACGGACCAAGAAATGACGCGGCGGCATCGGCTATCGGCCTTTCCGAAGTCGCCAGGCCCGGCAGTGTTCCGATGCTGACGACCTGTATCAAAATATAAAATACCGCTACGATCGCGAGCCCGACGATCAGGCCAAATGGCATCGTTTTGCCGGGTTCTTTTGCCTCCCCCGCAAGGACAACCCCAGCCTCAAACCCAACAAACGCATAGATCAGCAGCAACACCGCACTCGAAAACGAAGAGTATCCCGGCACGATGTCAAAATTGAAATTGCCCGGCTGGATAAAGAACATCCCGACGACCGAAAAGATGAGCAGCGGCAATAGCTTGCCAGCGGTAAAGAGGTTCGTCATCCTCGCCGATTCGCGAATGCCGATTAAGTTGACTCCCGTTATTATCAGCACGACGAGGCTGATAAACGCGATACGCATTGTACCTTCATTAGCTCCCGGGACAAAGAAACCGAGATAGGTGACGAGCAGGTTACAATTGGCGGCGAACGTCGTGACGCGAACGACCCAATACAGCCAGCCGACCTCAAATCCTACTACCGAGCCAAACGCCTCGCGGGCATACAGATACGGCCCACCGGTTGCCGAAAACCGGCTGGACACCTCGGCGTAGCACAGCACGATGAGAGCAATGATGCCAGCACACGCTAAAAATGCGATCAGACTGTAGCTGCCGATCTGTGCATAGACCTTAGCCGGCAGGCCAAAAATACCGGCGCCGATTATCGTGTTGATGATGATCGCCGTAAAATCGAGCCGCCCGAGCCCGCGTATCAGTTTTTCTTCGCTCATTTGATTCAAATATGGAATTTGATACCGCCTTTCGTTTATACTCTTAAAACCGTTTCAGGTAAAGATTTAAGGAAGATTTGTATGGTGCGACTCGCAATGTTGGTGATGTCTGTTTGTGTGCTAGCGGCGCCGGCGTTTGCCCAAAAGCACGACGCAAATGGTGAAATCGCTGTCCCGAAAACATACAAGGCTCCGGTCATAGAAGTTTCCGGCGAACTGCAGACGCTACTCAATGCCGCGATAAGTGACGCTTTGGGTGACGCAAAAAACGTCAAGCCCGAAGAGGTTGCCGCAACGCTCATCGATCTTCGCGATCCGGCAAAATTTAAGATGGCGGAGGTTCGCGGGGGCGTGCGGATTTATCCGGCGAGCGTGGTCAAGATGTTTTACATGGCGTCGCTCGAGCGGCAGCTTGAGGACGGCAAGATCACGATGACGCCTGAATTGAAACGTGGGCAGCGGGATATGATCGTGGATAGTTCAAACGAGGCGACGCAGTACATTCTCGATGTCATCACGGGCACGTCGAGCGGCAGCGAGTTGCCGGCGAAGCAATTCGAAGAGTGGCAGGCAAAGCGGAATCGCGTCAACCGTTGGTTTACGGGGATGGGGTACACAAATATCAATGCCAATCAAAAGACGTTTTGTGAGGACGCTTACGGCATCGAGCAGCAATCGCGTGGCTACAAAGGGCAGAACCGCAACATGCTCACGACCAATGCTACCGCCCGTCTGCTCGCCGAGATCGTCACCGGACGAATGAACACGCCTGAGCGGACCTCCGCGATGATGGACCTGATGAAACGCGATCCTTTTAGCGTGTCGACCGACCCAGATGACCAAGCCCATGGATTTACCGGCAAAGCGTTTATAGATAACAAAATGACCGACGCCAAACTGTGGTCAAAGGCCGGTTGGACAAGCAAAACGCGCCATGACGCGGCGTTTATCGAGACGGCCGACGGACAAAAATTTGTGCTGGTGATCTTTACCGAAAACCACGCGAATGAAAAAGAGATCATCCCGGCGATCGCGGGAAAAGTCATAGACGGACTAAGGAAAGCAAAAAAATGAAAAGACTAATAACACTAACTATGGTTTCAGCTTGTTTTTTGACCGGGACGATTATCGCCACGGCTCAAACCAAGACGCGGGTCAAATTTCCCGCCGGGACGCACGGAACCACGGTTTCGGGTACGATCCGTGGATATGCCTATCGCGATTATAAGGTCGGAGCGAAAGAAGGACAGACGATGAGCGTCACGCTGGACTCAGAGGCCATTGCGACTGTATTTACTATCCGGGCGCCGGACGGTTCTGATCTTGAGACCGGTGTCGAGGCGAGCGAGTTTAACGGCGACCTGCCCATGTCCGGCGATTACGTCATTCGCGTTCTAATGATGCGTTACGAAGCCCGACGAAAAGGCTCGTTCTCCAAATACAAACTTAAAATATCGGTCAAATAATAGAGAGGAAATATGAAAAAAATTATCGTTCGTTTTGTGTTTGTATGTGCCGCGGTAGCGGCGATCTGTGTAGGTGCGAGCGCGCAGGGCAGCTATAAAAAGCCGCCCAAGGAAATAATGGATGTGCTTGATGCTCCGGCGACGCCGAGCACGTCTATCTCGCCGACGCGGGATAAGATCGCGATATTAGAACCGCTGCGATATCCGCCCATCTCGGAGCTGGCACAGCCGATGCTGCGTATTGCGGGGCTTCGTATCAATCCGAACACGAACGGCCAGCATCGTCAGCCGTACTTTATCAGCCTAAAATTCATGAACGTCGCTGACGGAAAAGTGACGCCGGTCACGCTTCCCGCCGGAGCGCAGATCATTTCGCCGCAATGGGCGCCGGACGGCAAACATCTGGCGATGGGCAATGTCACGCCGGCAGGCGTCGAGCTGTGGATTGTAGACACGACGACCGCGAAAGCGACAAAGGTCAAGGGCGTGATGATAAACACCGCGTTTGGCCGCTTTAGTTGGGAAGACTCGGATACACTGTCCGCGACCCTTGTTTCGTCAAAACGCGGCACCGCTCCGGCTTATCAGAACCTGATCCCGGCTGAGCCGAATATTCAAGAGACGTCGGGCCGCACGAGCTCGATCGCGACCGTTCAGGATCTGTTAAAGACGCCGAATGATGAGCGTTTGTTCGAATACTACGCCACGTCGCAGATCGCTCTGATTGAGCTAAACGGCAAGGTCCGCGAGATCGGCCCGCCCGCGCTGTATGACAATGTCAGCTTTTCGCCCGACGCTAAGCATATACTCGTTTCGCGTATCGAGCGTCCGTTTTCGTACCTATTTGCATTTAACCGTTTTCCCAGAAAGATCGAGGTTTGGGATACGAACGGTAAGCTCGCGGCGACTGTCGCGTCCTTGCCGCTACTGGATAGCATCCCGAGCGGCGGTGTGCCCGTCGGCCCTCGGGGCGTTGCGTGGATGCCGGTCGAAGGCTCGACATTGACTTGGACCGAAGCCCTCGATGACGGCGACCCGCGTAAAAAAGTACCCCATCGCGACAAGATGATGACGCTTTCCGCACCGTTCAACGGCGTCGCGAAAGAACTGCTGAAGACCGAGCATCGCTTCCAAGGTCGTCAGTTTGGCGAAAAAGACGGGATGATGATCTTTTTCGATTACAACCGCGACACGCAAAAGCGGCGGACCTTTGTCACCGATTACCGCAACCCGTCGACCGTCAAGATGATCTCCGATCTAAACATCAACGACGGCTACAACGACATCGGCCAGCCTATCACTCGGGTCATGCCAAACGGAGTTAGCCTCATCCGTCAGAATGGCGACGAGATCTTTCTGTCAGGAACCGGAGCTTCGCCGCAGGGTGACCGTCCATTTTTCCGTCGGATGAATATTAAAACATTGGCGGTCACTGAGATCTGGCGGGCCACCACTGAGGAATACGAGACCTTTGCCGGAATGATCGACGATAACGGGATGAATTTCTTTACCCGCAAAGAGTCGCTCACCGAGCCGTCCAATATTTTTATACGTCAGGTTTGTCCGGCGGGGCAGGTCTGCACGGCGCTGGCGTACAGGCAGATCACCGATTTCAAAGACACAGCCCCTCAGCTTCGCGGCATTAAGAAACAGCTCGTCCGATACAAACGTGCCGACGGCGTTGACCTATCGTTCACTCTCTATCTGCCTCCGGGGTACAAAGAGGGAACCCGTCTGCCCGCGCTCGTTTGGGCGTATCCCGAAAGTTTTACCGACGGCTCGCTTGCCGGACAGGTCACGGGATCGACCAACCGCTTTACGCAGATCGGGGGCATCTCTCACCTGTTCTTGCTGATGCAGGGCTACGCGGTGATGGACAACGTCTCGATGCCGATCGTCGGCACGCCGCAGACGAAAAACGACACGTTCGTGCAGCAAGTGGTCGATTCTGCCAAAGCAGCGATCGATAAGGCGGTCGAAATGGTCGTGGTCGACCGCGACCGCATCGGGGTCGGCGGGCACAGCTACGGGGCATTTATGACGGCCAATCTGCTTGCACACAGTGACCTGTTTCGTGCCGGCATTGCCCGCAGCGGAGCGTACAACCGTACGCTGACGCCGTTTGGTTTCCAAGACGAGGAACGCAATTTTTGGGAGGCGACCAAGATCTACACCGACGTCTCGCCGTTCTTTTACGCGAACAAGATCAAAGAACCGATCTTGCTGATGCACGGCGAAGCCGACAACAATCAGGGCACGTTTCCCATCCAGTCCGAACGCCTATACGCCGCCATCAGCGGCAACGGCGGAACGGCGCGTCTCGTAATGCTCCCGCTCGAATCTCACGGCTACGCCGCCAAAGAATCGACCGAACACACGCTCTACGAGATGAACCAGTGGATGGAGAAATACGTAAAAAATGCTAAACCGCGATAGGAATCGTACCAAAAAGAA
>JBGTII010000063.1:0-1781 GCA_041745735.1 Pyrinomonadaceae bacterium
GCTTCCCGCTGCCGTCAACGACCATTGCATTTCGGACGACGATCCGCTTTTGACGCTTGCCGGAAATGGAAGCAGAATTGCTTTGCGCGATCGCAGCAATACAAAATGAAGATACGATAGTGACCGTTGTAATGAATCGAATAAGTTCCTTTTTCATAGATTTAGCGAAATTAACATCAATCTCAAATGTCCGCAACCCTGTCCGCCTTAGCGCTGCTTTGCGACCTTTGCGGCTTTGAGTGAAAGTTTTCCGCAAAGCCGCAGAGGCCGCAACCAAAAGCCAAAGTAAGAAAAGGCTATGGGCGGAAAGTTGTACCAATGCCTAAATTGCCGTTTTGCAGCGTCTGTGACAAAATATCTTTTTAATAACGCTCAATATTTTCAACAGGAAGGTTTAATAATGGCTGGAAGAAATAAAGTTACGGTTGTCGGCGCGGGTAATGTAGGAGCGACTGCCGCTCATTGGATCGCGAGCAAAGAGCTCGCTGATGTCGTCCTCGTGGATATCGTCGAGGGAACGCCGCAGGGCAAATGTCTCGATCTCGCACAGGCGGCACCGATCGACGGTTTTGACGTCAAGCTCGTCGGCACCAACGGTTACGAAGAAACGGCAAACTCCGACGTGGTCATCATCACCGCCGGGCTGCCGCGTAAACCGGGTATGAGCCGCGACGATCTGCTCAAAACCAACTCCGACATCGTCGGACAGGTTACGGAACAGGTCGCCAAATATTCGCCGAATTCGATCATCATCGTCGTCTCAAATCCGCTCGATGCAATGGCACAGGTTGCGTTTCGCCGCTCGGGTTTCCCGAAAAACCGCGTGATGGGAATGGTCGGTGTGCTTGATTCGGCTCGTATGCGGTGCTTTGTCGCTCAAGAATTAGATGTCTCGGTCGAGAACGTCACATGTTTCGTGCTCGGCGGGCACGGCGACACGATGGTTCCGCTGCCGCGTTATTCGACGGTTGCCGGTATCCCGATCACCGAGCTTATCGCCAAAGACAAACTCGACGCGATCATCACACGCACCGCTAACGGCGGAGCTGAGATCGTCGGTTTGCTAAAGACCGGTTCGGCATACTACGCACCGTCACTCGGAGCTGTCGAAATGACCGAAGCAATTCTCAAAGATAAGAAAAAGATCTTGCCCTGCGCAGTCTTTCTCGAAGGCGAGTACGGAGTCTCAAATCTCTTCGTCGGCGTGCCGGTAAAGCTCGGCAAAAACGGCATCGAACAGATCATCGAGATCTCGCTCACCAACGACGAACGGACAGCTCTCCACAAGAGCGCCGCTGCCGTCCAAGAACTGGTCGATATTCTTAACGTTTGATCGCTAAATTTTGCGGTTGGAACCGAGAGAGGGAGGGCGTTCGTCCTCCCCTCTTTTTCGTTCACTCTGACCGATTCTGCCAGTCACCCTGACCGACTTTCATTCACTCAGAAAGTTCTCACAATCCGCTAACATCAATAAATACAACACATAGCATTTGGCACGGTTCTTGTTATAAGAATCGCGAGCGGAAAGGTCCGCATATTCTCAGCCCCGGAATAGGAGCCATTTAGTTATGAAGATACCGAAATTTGTTTTTGCGACAACAAGACAGTTCGCTGCAATAGCGATCCTTGCGTCGTTTATTTTCACGAACGCATTTGCGGTCGGAGCAGCTCGCGGCGAAAGAACAATCCCCGTGACGGTCTCGGCTGCGACGGCAAAATACACCACTGACCTAACGCAGCTTGGCCGTGAAGGACGCCTGCGTGAGGACCTAAGCTATGAA
>JBGTII010000064.1:0-7868 GCA_041745735.1 Pyrinomonadaceae bacterium
CATCGACCGCGGCGACCTAAATTTTGCCTGGGAACCCCGCGGCAAGCTGTGGGAAGAAAACATAGTCAAAGATATCTGTGAAGAGCTCGATCTGTGGCATTGCGTCGATCCTTTCACCAGCCAGACGGTCACGCCGCAAAATTGCTATTACCGTCTCCACGGCCGCCCACGATGGCGTTACACCCACGAGGACGACGAGTTGATGGAGCTGGTCTCGCTGCTGCCAAAAGATCGTTTGTCGTATGTTTTCTTTAACAACATCACTATGAAAGAGGATGCGGTGAGATTTACGGAGATATTAAAGGAAGCCCGAGGCTAGGCGAGGAACTTATATCCCATACCATGCACGGTGTGAATATACTGCGGGTGACGCGGGTTTTCCTCCAGTTTTTGCCGCAGCCACGCCACGTGAACATCAACCGTCCGAGTCGTCGGCATTGCATCATAGCCCCAGACAGCATCGAGCAGATCGTCACGCGAATGCACGGTGCCGCGATTCTCAATGAAAAATTGCAGCAGACGAAACTCCATCGCTGACAGTTCGACAGGGTGGTTGTTACGTGTAACCTCAGCTTTCTTAAAATCGATACCAATATCGCCAAAGCGAAACGCACCATTTACGGTCGTTTCCATCTGAGCGGGTGAACGCCGCAACAACGCCTCGACACGGGCAAGCAGTTCGATTACCTCAAAAGGCTTTGTCAGATAATCATCCGCCCCAAGTTTCAGCCCAAGCACCTTATCGATCGTCTCGCCCTTTGCCGTGAGCATCAGGATCGGCGTAGAGATGCCTTTTTGCCGCAGGTCACGACATACATCATAGCCGTTCTTTTTCGGGAGCATCACATCAAGGATGATGAGATCGAAAGATTCAGAAGCTGCGAGATCAAATCCCTCTTTGCCGTCAACGGCCGAGGTTACCTCAAATCCCTCGCTCGTCAGACGGTCGGTGAGCGTGATTATGAGGCCTTTTTCATCTTCGACAAGAAGTATCTTCATAAGAAATTTTTGCCACAGAGGTCACAGAGGAAGATGAGATATGATTTGAACAACCCTCAGGGGTCTCTGTGACCTCTGTGGCTAATTCCCGTTCGGCGGCAATTCGATCGTGAACTTACTTCCCTTACCCGGCTCGCTTACTGCGGTCACCTTACCACCGTGAGCTTCGACGATCTGTTTTACGAGCGACAGGCCGAGGCCGTTCCCGTGTATTTGGGCGTCAACGACCTCGCTCGAACGATAAAACGGCTCGAACACCTGACGCAGGTCGCGTTTCGAGATGCCGATGCCCTCGTCCTCGACCGAAATCTTGATATTGCCGCCGCCGTTATCGGCGTTGACACGCATTTTCGTCCCGCTATTGCTGTATTTTACCGAGTTTATTAACAGATTTTGCACCGCTTGTGTCAGGGCATTCTTATCGGCATTGATAGATGGCAACGTCGCAATATTCGTCTCGACCACAATACTTTTTTCGTCGATCAACGGACGGCATGCATCGAGTGCGTCATTTATTACTTCACCGACAGCGGTCTCAGTGAGCGTATATCTTTTTCTACCCGAGTTCGCCCCGGCAAAATCGAGGATCTGCTCGACCATACCAGACAGTTTGCGGCCCTCGCCCTTGATCAGATCGCCGTATCGCGAAACTTGTCCGTCATCTTTGGCAATGCCATCAGCAAGGTTTTCACCCGCCGAATAGATGACGGCGAGTGGCGTGCGAAATTCGTGAGAGACGCTCGAAACAAAATCGACCTGTCGCTGTGCAAACGCGCGGACACGCATTGATGAAATGATGATCGCCGAGACCGCCGCCGCTAGTAAAAATAATATGCCAAACCCGATCGCGAGATTTCGGCGTAGCGTAGAGGCAATAAAACCGTCGAGCGAACCCGAAACATGTTGCACGCCGAGCTGCCACGGCCCGCCGGGCTCGTCGCCCGTCGTTGTCGTGGTGAAAACTGACGTTCTCGGCTTTGAGCCTTTCATTTCAATGGTGAAATTGCCGCTTTTCGCATCGCTCTTGTGTTCAAAACTGTGGGTTTCGACCTTTGAATTCAAGACGACGCTCGACCGCTTTTCGCTGATCTTGTCCATCATTTCCTTGTTTGCAAAAAATACAAAATTGTTCGGCGAAACGTCGAGCAATTTCGCGGTTGCATCGGTATCTCCTGCGTAGATCTCGCGATACAACGCATTCCCGGACTCGTCCGTGACCTGCACCCTATACTCGTTGGCATCAAAGTATTTGGCAGCAAGATGCGGGATCATCTTGCTCGTCATCGTGTCACGGTCAAGCTCTATCGCAAGATAGCCGTACGGCGCGGGCATCCCTGGCGGCGGAACATTTGGCGTGCGAGTTCGGACAATGATCTTTTCGCCGCTGACCGGAACAGGGTGTATAGGCAGGAAAAGTGTGTCGAGATCTTCGTGAACAGGTTTGAAATTATTTGGGTCGGCGATCCTTTCTTTTAATTGGCCGAGCCTCTTAATAAGATCTGACGTCGCTTGCGGATTGACAGCCGCGAACCCAACTCCGCGGTCATATCGCAGAACAGGAGCGTCACCCTTAGACTCAAAAAAATAAAATTCTTTGACCAGCGTAGGGTATGGCGTATGCTCCGCCCAGTATTGATATCGTGTATTAAACGGAATCCAATCTTCGTACTGCCATGTATCGGCACCTGTCTGAAAGGTGAAATAAGTATTTTGGATCTCCCGGTTAAATTCGTCCACCAATCGATTCGCCTGATCCTGTACCCGCACTTTCGCTTTTTCACCGTCCGAAGCGCTGATCTGCGTCATCCATCGATATTGCAAAAGCCCCAGAACGACAAGCAAAACCGCCAGACCGCCGATCATCAGATATGTAAGCCACGAACGTTTCATCGAACTTCATTGTCCATTTTACATTTTCCCTTGTCTATCGTTTTTCGCGACATTTTACATCCTTAACAATTTCTTTGCGTTCTCTTAATCACTTGGGTTTGCGGCCGTGCGAATATCCATAATGTCGAAAGTCTATATTGGGTCTGAGAGATGTTGCGGCTCCGGCCCTGTTTCCTAGTAACAAGGCAATAATGTACAAACAACGGAGGTAATGTTATGAAACGATTTATATTCTCAATTTTATGTGTGTCGGTGTTTTTCATCGGCGTCGGCTCGCTCGTCGAGAGGACCGGTGCCAAATTCAAATCTGACGAAAAGGCCCTCGCCCTCATCGCTAAGGCCCGTCACGCAATCGGCGGTGATGCTGCGGTCAGCAACGTCCAGAGTATGGTCATCGTCGGTAAAACGACTCGCCAGATGAAGCTCAACGGAACCTCTCAATTGCACGAAGGCGAGACCGAGATCGCTCTGCAATTTCCGGACAAAATGTCGCGAACAGTCAAAATGGGACACGGCGATGCTAATGGCGACGCTGACAAAATATTTGATAAGCAAATGGATGTCGTCGTTGTCGGCGGTGACAAAGACAAGATAAGAGTCAAGATCGACGGCGCCGGTCACGGCGAAGGAACCGGTGCGGGCGTCTCGAAAAAGATCATCGTTAAGAAAGATGACGGGACCGTACTGGAATTGACCGGAGCGGATGCAGACAAGTGGATCGCTGAGCACCCGGGCGTTCTCGGCGAAAAGCGCGTTATCATCAAAAAAGGCGATGGCGAAGTCCAAGAGTTCAAAACCAGCACCTCGGACAAGGTAATCGTTCGCCACGGCGAAGGCGACACCGCGACATTTACCACCAAGGACGGCAAGACCTTTGACATCCAAAAAGGCGACCATACCTTTATGCGAACTGCCGGCGGACACGGCGACGCAGCTCGTCACAACGACCTGCTGCGTCTCACACTCAGCCTGCTGCTGACCGCTCCGCAGGGCATGGATGTCGAGTACACGTACGGTGGCACAGGCGATGTCGACGGCAGATCGTGCAACATCGTTTTGGCGTCGTTTGGCGGCCAGTCGTACAAACTTTATCTTGACGGCGGGTCGAATCTGCCGGTGATGATGAGCTACACAGGTATGCGGATGCCGCAAATGTTCACATTTAAACTCGATCCGTCAAAAGCCGGCGGCGATGCGGTCAAAGACAAAATGGTCTTTACCCACAAAGTCGACGGCCCCGATGCAAAATCGGCTGAGTTTCAGGTGAGATTTTCGGACTATCGTACAACGGGCGGCGTGCAGCTTCCATACAAATGGACGCAGACAGCCGGTGGCGAAGCGGACGAAACATTTGACGTCGCAAGCTATGAGATCAATCCGGCCAATCTCGCGAATAGATTTAAGGATCAAAAAGTGATGGTCAGAATGAAAAAGCCGGAAGATAAGTAACCGCGAAATACGCGGAAACCGCTAAAAAAGGCAGGAACGTGACAATCGTTTCTGCCTTTTTCTTATTTAGCACCTTTCGCGTTTTTCGCGGTTAATCTCTCTTTCAGTTTTGGCACGAGCAATTTCGAGGCATCGATGGCTCCTTTGATATGTCGCTGATGAGTAAAATGTCCGGCGACATACACGCCCGGGACGTTGGTTTCAAAAGTCTCAGGGTCATAAACCGGAACCTCTCCTCCCTTTCCCTGCTCGGTCTCGACGCCGAGACTCTTCAGCATCGTCAGGTCTGCATCCGAACCGATCAGGACAAACACCACATCGTTTGGGAGCACAACCCGATCACCGTTCTCATTTTCAAGCTCGACCTCGCCTTCGCGGATCTCAACAACCTTGCCAAGGAAAAATAGATTGAGACAATGCTCTTTTAACTCATTTTCAAGCGGCTCTTTGACCCAGTATTTGATACAGCCCTGCTTTGGGTCTGTGTTTTCCCATTGATCGCGAAACATAGCAAGCGTCGTCTCGGCCCCCTCTTGTGCAAGAAACAAAGCCGCCTCGCCCGCCGAATTGCCGCCGCCAATGATCAACGCACGCTTTTTGACCCAAGGATAAGTCTCGCGAAACATCTCATGCACCTTAGGCAGATCTTCGCCGGGAACATTTAGCTTTCGCGGATAATCCATCGCCCCGATCGCGAAGAGGATGCTGCGTGACTGATAAACCCCCTTATCGGTAACGATTGCAAAATGATCTTCTTCCGTGCGGTCCGTGGTCTTCTTTTTCCCACTCTTGACCACGGAATCCACGGAAGACACGGATAAGACCTCTTCTTCGGCCTGCACATTCAGGTTGTTTTCAAGAACGAACCGAACATAATACGAGAGCAATTCTTCACGCGTGGGTTTTTCGCGGGCAGGGTCGAGACCGCCGTCTTCGAATTCGAGTTCGTTCGTAGTCGAAAAAACAGTCAACCCGACAGGATAGTTGTAGATCGTATTGCCGATCAGGCCTTTTTCGATGACGAGATAATCGAGTCCCGCTTTTTTGGCTTCGTATCCGGCCATGATTCCGGCCGGCCCGGCTCCGATTATTATCAGATCAAACATTTTCAAGTTTTTTGAGAGCTTCGGTAAATTTCTCGATCTGCGCATGAGCAGCCCCAAGTTCCCGCTTAGACTCGAGATATTTCTGCCATTCGCCGGTGGCGGTGATGGCTTTAAGCGTGTCTTCGTCGAGTGCGTGCGACATAACGACGAGCAGATCGCTGAGAGCTTCGTGGCCGTCGAGTAGCGATTGGATAATGGTGTACGCGAGCTTTGCGTTGGGCAGATCGATGTCGAGGTCTTGCATAATAAAGGCAGATTTTACCGCAGGGATGTCATTTGTGGCTAATTAATGAATGGCAGGTTTGTAACGGTAACGGTTTCACCATCGGCAATAAGCGCCGTACCTTCGGCAAGATAGTCGTAACGAACGAATGCGAGGGCGATGGTTTTATCGAGTTTCGGCGAGAAAGTAACGGACGTAATGCGACCGGCGTTCTTGCCTTCGGCGGTCGTCAGCTCTGTACCGGCCGTTAACCCCCCCGCTACCGCAGGCGGTTCTGACAACACCAAACCCGTTAACCTTTTCGCGACATGCCCGCGAAAATGTATCCGTGCAATGATCTCCTGGCCGATATAGCAGCCTTTGTTGTATGAGATCAGGCCGTCGATGCCGAGTTCGGGGACTATGGTCGTGTCGTCCATATCGACGCCGTATTTAGGAGTGCCGGATTCGATGCGGAGGATTTCGTAGAGGTCGTCGGATATTTCGACCGCTCCGCTATCCGCAACCTTTTTGAGTGCCGCATCCGCTTCTTCGTTCGGGGTCAACAACGCAAGAGAACCACCCCGTCCGCGAAACGCGGCCCCCCCTCCTTCGTAAGGAGGGGAGCCGGCAGCAGCCCCAAACAACTCGAAATATCGATACTGCTCCGACAGATCCTCGACAAAAAAATCTCCTGCAAATGTGAACCGAAACAAATTTTGAAAAACCCTTTCCTGCGTCACTTCCTCCGTCTCGAATAAATACTTTTCACCTTGTCGCAGCACGCGAACGGCCGCGAGCAGACGCCCTTGTGCGTTTGGGAATGCAGCGAGCATTTGCTGGCGATCCTCGAGCGTTTTCATGTCGTTCGAGATCAGCCCGTCGAGAAACTGGACGGCCTCTTTGCCCCAGACGGCGATCAGCCCGCGCTTTTGTTCGTAAAAGCCGCTGCCGCCAGAGCGGATGTGTTTGTATGTTCCTGTTGATTCCGTATTCATTAAATTCGATCGATCGCCGCGTTCAACCACCCGCTACCGCAGGTGGTTCTGACACGGAGTTTGCTACAATACACTTTTACTTTATAACGTAGATTCGCATTTATACAATGAGCCAAATATCAGCAGAGTTAGTACTCGATTCCCTCAAACAGATCATCGATCCCGATCTAAAAAAAGACATCGTCACGCTCGGGTTTATCCATAACCTTGAGGTTTCCGGCGGTGAAGTGTCGTTCACGATCATGCTGACGACGCCGGCATGCCCGGTCAAAGAGCAGATGGAATCTGACGCCCAGCGGATCGTTTCCTCTCTCGAAGGCGTGACCAGCGTGGCGGTCAAAATGGACGCCGAGGTGCCGCTAGGACGCGGGCTGTCAAACAATCTGACCATCGAGGGCGTCAAAAATATCATCGCCGTCTCGTCGGGCAAAGGCGGTGTCGGCAAATCGACCGTCGCTGTCAATCTCGCCGTCGCGCTTGCCGCCGACGGAGCCAAGGTCGGCATTATGGACGCAGACGTTTACGGGCCAAATGTGCCAATGATGCTCGGCACCGGTTACGGCCAGCCTGATGTCGTCGAAAATAAACTGATCCCGATCAAAGCCCACGGTGTCAAGATGATATCGATGGCCGTGCTCGTGCCGCCCGACAAACCGATGATCCTTCGCGGCCCGATGCTCCACGGCGTCGTGCGTCAGTTTTTAAGTGATGTAAATTGGGGCGAGCTCGATTACCTTATCGTCGATATGCCGCCGGGAACGGGCGATGTGCAGCTTTCGCTGGCGCAGCTCGTGCCAGTTCAAGGAGCGGTTTTAGTCACAACACCGCAGGAAGTTTCGCTATCGGACGTGCGGCGTGCGGTCAAGATGTTTGAACAGGTCAACGTGCCCGTGCTCGGCGTGATCGAAAATATGTCGTACTTTATCGCCCCGGACACCGGCAACCGTTACGAAATATTCGGACGCGGTGGCGGCCAGAGCCTTTGCGACGAATACGGCCTCAATTTCCTTGGCGAAGTCCCGCTCGGAATGGAAGTCCGCGAAGGCGGCGACACCGGCGTCCCGGTTGTTATCGGATCGCCCGATTCACCACAATCGGTCGCATTTCGTCACGTCGCCGAAGAAGTCGCGAGACAAGTTTCTATCGAAGCGATGAAACCTGAACTGACCATATTGACCAAAGCAAAATAGTGAAGGGCATCCCCGATCAAAAAACGCGAACTGA